>DNGJ01000403.1:0-5223 GCA_003486305.1 Cyanobacteria bacterium UBA11371 | reverse complement strand
GCGGCAAACTATCAATGGAATTACCCGCCCCCTGTATTATCTGGAAAAAACACGACAAGAATATGGGGACATTTATTTAGCTAAATTTGCCGGTTTTCCCAACCAAATAGTTATCAGCGATCCCCAAGCAATTCAGCAAATTTTTACAGCCGATCCCAAGCTGTTTGAATCTGGTTCTGGAAATCAGATTACTGAACCTTTAGTAGGGTCAACTTCATTAATATTGCTCGATGGCGATCGCCACATGCAACAGCGCAAGATTTTAATGCCGCCTTTTCACGGCGAACGGATGAAAGCTTACGGTCAGGCGATCTGCGAAATTTCTCAACAAGTCACTAACGAGTGGAAAATTGGGGAAACTTTTGTTGCCCGTCCGGCGATGCAAGAGATTTCTTTGCAAGTGATTCTTCGTACTATTTTTGGATTAAAGGAAGGGGAACGATATCAACAAATAAGAGACATTTTAACCGCGATGCTCGATTCTTTTAACGAGCCTTTAAGCGTGGTGTTTCTGTTCTTTAAATCCCTCCAATTCGATTTAGGGCCTTGGAGTCCTTGGGGAAATTTTATCAGAAAAAGGGCATTACTTGATGAACTGTTGTACCAAGAAATTCGAGAACGTCGCGCAAAACCGGAATCTTGGGGTGAAGATATTCTGAGTTTATTACTATCTGCTCGCGATGAAGCAGGTCAACCAATGACCGATGTGGAATTGCGCGATGAATTGATGACGATGCTATTCGCTGGTCATGAAACTACAGCAACTGCTTTAGCTTGGGCTTTGTATTGGATTCACTACATACCAGAAGTGCGAGAAAAGCTGCTGCAAGAACTCAATTCTATCGACATTGATAACGCAGATCCGATGGAGATTGCTCGCTTGCCTTATTTGAATGCGGTTTGCTCAGAAACGCTGCGAATTTACCCAATTGCTTTCTTTAGTTTCCCGCGAATTTTGCAAGCTCCGATGCAGTTAATGGACTACAATTTACCAAAAGGGACGATGCTGTCTATCTGCATTTATTTGACTCACCATCGCTCGGATATTTATCCAGAACCCAATAAATTTAAGCCAGAGCGATTTTTAGAACGGCAGTTCTCTCCCTATGAATATTTGCCGTTTGGAGGCAGCAATCGTCGCTGTCTCGGTGCTGCATTTGCTATGTTTGAAATGAAGTTAGCACTGGCAAATATTTTATCACGCTGTTCGCTGGAACTTGCAGAAAAAAGACCTTTAATGCCCGTCCGTCGCGGCATAACATTTGCACCCAAAGGCGGCGTGCATTTGACCTTGATTTCGCGAAAGTAACTAATACCCAGAACCCCGACTTCACAAGAGAAGTCGGGGTTTTAGCTATGCTTAGATTTTGCACCAGTCCCTCAGCGAGGCAGCAGCCCTCGTTTCACTCGTTCCCAGGCTCTTGCCTGGGAACGAAATTAGGGAGGCTCTGCCTCGTTTTTGCACCAGTCCCTCAGCGAGGCAGCAGCCCTCGTTTTGTGCAAGATATAAATTAGAAGTCGGGGATTTTTCACTTTACAAGCGTCCACTCTAACACTTTAATTGGAGCTTGTTGCAGTGCTTCTGTCAGTTCTTCATTACTTTCAAATTTGACTTGATTTAGATAGCAAGCTTCGACGTTGACGGTGAATTGTTTTTCCTCAAAAGGCCAAGGAATAACCGTAATTTTGCCATCGCTTTCTTGCTTGATGTCGTAGCGATCGCCATCAGGTCCAGTGCCAATTTCTAGGGCGCGTTCCCCGGCGGGAATCTCGCGATTGCACAAGATTAAAGATAAGCGATCGCACCACTGAAAAAATGCATAAGCTGCTTCGGCTTCCTTTTTTGTAATCTTCAATTCTTTACGCCATTTTGCTTGATTTTCTAGTTGCTCATCTAGAAAACTATCCAATTCCGGCGATTCGCCCCGCTTACCTTCATTCAAAAAGCTCATATGCATCGAAATTAGCATCGCCACCCACCTTCCCCGGTAGCGAGCATTATTTGTAAATTCCTTGAGCTTTTTGAGGTCGGTTTTTTTATCTAGGGTAAAGTCTAGCGGCGCGCCAGCGGGAGTGAGGTGATTTCCTTCCCACTCTTTTTCCAAATCGTCGTGATGGGAAATTGCCGCCACGGTTTCAATTATGCGTTGGGGACGGTCTTTTTTATTCCAGTTTCCCGCGATTTGTGCGGCTAGTAAAGCGTGGGCGCGGTGGTAAATAATTTCCCAACCATTCTCGTGTTGATTAGCAATCACGTAAGAATCATCCTCCTTTTTAATATTTTGAATTTGGTATGCCACTTGACACCCAAATCCGAGGATAATCTGCGGTCATATTTCGGAAAAGTAGCTTAAGGCAGACACGATTCCCTACCTTAAGAAGGATACTTTTAGTGTCTATAAAGTCAGATCTCTCATCAAGGGAGGTGGAACCTCCCTGAATTCGTTCCCAGGTTGAACCTGGGAACGAGAAAAACGAGAAAATGCCATACCTTACTGTTGAAAGCAAGCTGTCAATGCGATCGCCAGTGCATCCGCCGCATCATCTGGTTTGGGAATATAATCTAAATTCAACTCGTGGGCGACGGCTTGTTGTACCTCTTGTTTATCCGCATTGCCCATTCCGGTCAGCGCCTGTTTCACCTGGGCGGGTGTATACTCGACAAACGGGACGCCGTGCTGAGCTAAAACTAGCATAATCACGCCCCGCGCTTGAGCGATCGCAATCGTGTTACCCATGCGATAAAAAAACAATTTCTCAATTGCTACCAGATCCGGTTGCCATTCCTGCATCAGCGTGTGCAGATCGTCGTAGATCGTGCGGAGTCGTTCCCCCATTTCGGTATTGGCAGAGGTTTTAATTGCCCCAAAATCAAGCGGTGTAGGGCTTTGTGGCATTTGGCAGCGAATCACCCCAAACCCCAACACAGCCAGCCCCGGATCTAATCCCAAAATTCGCTGCTCCATAAAAATTTCAGATTATGTACTACCTTGGCGTGAAATACTTTATCCCAAATGGGTGGGTACAATAAGGTCGTTCAATCTTATCTGCAATGCAGAAAAATACCCAGATATAGACTGTCACGGGGTGAAACTTGTTCTGTACTGGCTCCCCCCATTAAGTTAAATTCACCAGCCCCGGATTCATCATGTCAATCGGTTTATTCAAACAAGTTCTACTCGTCCTGTCTCAGGAGTCCCGCCTAGCCTGGGGTTTTAACCCCAGGACTCCCCGGCGATTTAACCGATGGTTTAAGTGGTTGGCTCCCGGTTTGTTAGTGAAACGCTTCTTGCTAATCAGTGCTAGCGGCGTGCTGCTGACAAGTTTGGGAGTGGCAATTTGGGTAAAGCTAACTCCGATTAATCGCTTGATTCAGTTCACTATTGAGGTTGTAGAGAAGATTGCCGCGATCGTTCCCAACTATATCAGCGGGCCTATAGTGATACTCTGTGGCCTGCTTTTGATTTTATGGGGGCAAACTCGCAGCCTGGGTGCAATTACAGAGGTTCTCAAACCTGGGGGAGACGCAGAACTGATTGACATGCTGCTAGCCCATCGCCGGTTAAATCGCGGCCCCAAAATTGTAGCGATTGGCGGCGGTACGGGTCTTTCTACTCTTTTAAGAGGATTAAAGGCTTACAGCGCCAATATTACCGCGATTGTCACCGTAGCTGATGATGGCGGCTCTTCAGGACGCCTGCGGCGGGAAATTGGAGTTTTGCCCCCTGGAGATATTCGCAACTGTTTGGCGGCTTTGGCAGATGAGGAAAAGTTATTAACCGAATTGTTTCAATACCGCTTCAAGGCGGGGGATGGTTTAACGGGACACAGTTTTGGTAATCTGTTCCTGACGGCGATGAGCGAAATTACCGGAGATTTGGATCGAGCGATCGTCGCTAGTTCTAAAGTTCTAGCGGTGCGAGGGCGAGTGTTACCCGCGACGCTTGAGGATGTGCGTTTGTGGGCCCAGTTAGCCGACGGACGCCGCATAGAAGGCGAGTCGAATATTACAGAAGCCAAAGGCAGCATTGTAAAAATTGGCTGCACGCCCGCCAATCCCCCCGCGTTACCCAAAGCGCTCAAGGCGATTCGGGAAGCGGATTATATTATTATCGGGCCGGGAAGTCTTTATACCAGCGTGATTCCGAATTTGTTGGTGCCGGAAATTGCTAGTGCGATCGCGCAATGCGAAGTTCCCCGCATCTACGTCTGCAACGTCATGACCCAACCGGGAGAAACTCAAGGATACACCGTTGCCGACCACATCAAAGCGATCGATAAAGCCTGCGGACAGCGGTTATTTAACGCCGTCTTAGTACAGCGAAAAGTTCCCTCCGCCAAAGCCCTGATCCGCTATGCTCAAGAAAATTCCTATCCCGTCCACCTAGATCGAGAAGCAGTAGGACAATTGGGGCGTCGGATTGTCTTATCCAACGTCATGGATGAAGATGAAGAAACAGGTTTAGTGCGCCACAATCCCCAAAAACTAGCCCGCGTTCTCCTGCGATGGTATGGTCGCGCTCAAACCGACTAATAGCTAATTGCTAATTGCTAATTGCTCGTGGGAATATTTTTCGGTTCTACCATTAGCCATTAGCTATTAGCAGCCTTAAAAAGATAACTAGCAACTTGCTTTAATAGCTCTTACAATTAGCAATTAGCTATCAGCCATTAGTCATGAAACTAGAGTCCCATACAATTGTTTTGCCCGATGCAGAAGCGACGCGCGAACTCGGTCGCAATTTAGCTCAATCCCTCCCACCGGGTAGCGTCATTTTATTAGAAGGAGACTTAGGTAGCGGCAAAACTACCTTAGTTCAAGGTCTTGGTGAGGGATTGGGCATAAAAGACCCCATCGTCAGTCCTACCTTTACCTTAATTAATGAATATCTAGAAGGACGCATCCCCCTTTATCACCTAGATTTATACCGCTTAGAACCCCCAGAAGTTGAAGCATTGAATCTAGAAGCTTATTGGGAAGGTATCGAATTTCCGCTGGGAATTGTAGCAATTGAGTGGTCGGAAAGATTATCTTATAAACCTAATAATTATCTGCAAATTGGTTTAACCTATCAAACCGACGGCAGTCGTCAAGCTCAATTCATTGCCAAAGGAGAATTTCAGCTAGAAGTTTATCAGCTATAACAGCGGAACTTTTCTTGAATATCATCGGTCAAGGCTTTCAGCTAAAATCAAAATTCGTAACCGTTCAGGGGGTGCGCC
>DNGJ01000400.1 GCA_003486305.1 Cyanobacteria bacterium UBA11371 | reverse complement strand
ATACAATACCGGCTTCTGCGCTTCACAAGCTAGCGCCTCCCCCACCGCCGTGAGGTAATAGAGATTGAAATGCGGGTGTGATTAGCCCCACATAACAGTTTACGGAATTCTCGATCCAGCGCTGACTCCCAGCCAAGGCAGAAAATCGCACCTGCGGCAGTTGACCAATGTTTTGCCCAAATTGCAGATATATGAATAAAATCTTAACCTGAGACTGGAATACTCACCGAGCAGGGGAGCGCCTGCGACGCCCTTTGCCGGTTGCGATCGCATTCGTCGAGAACTAAAGTACCATCTAACAAAGGAAAAACGTTTCTGTCTCTCAAGTGCAGCCAACCGTGCTGCATCTCCCGGTGTGATTTATTTTTTGTGTGTGGTGGTGTGTTGATAGTGAGCGAGGAAACAGAAATTGCTGAGAGCGGTCAAACCAGTTGAAACAAAAACCCAAAGGGATAATCACTCTGAGCGAGTGCAGCACCCTTTGTTGGCGAAGTTAGACCTCCTGAAAACATTGGTAGTGCGAGACTTAGAATCTCGACATAAAGGTTCAATTTTGGGCAATTTATGGCCTTTACTCAATCAGCTATCCCAATTGCTGATTTATACCTATGTTTTCTCGATTGTTTTGCAGGTGAAACTCAGTCTCCAAGGGTTACCAGAAAATAACTTAACCTTTGGTTTGTGGATTTTTGCCGGATTGTTATCTTGGAATGCTTTTAGCATGGCTTTGGTAGCAGCATCTGTATCGGTAACTAACCAAACTAATTTGGTAAAAAAGGTAGTCTTTCCACTGGCATTGTTACCTTTAGTGCCGGTTTTTAGCGCCTTTGTGGAAAGCTCTTTTGGGTTAATTGCCTTGATTGTGATGGTAGGGTTGCTCGCCGGTACGGTGAAAATTACTCTATTGCTGCTACCGCTGATTTGGTTACCTCAGTTGCTGTTCACAATTGGCTTGAGTTATCTGCTAGCTGGGTTAACGGTATTTCTGCGGGATGTTCCTCAAACTTTGGGGGTTTTACTTAATTTGTGGTTCTACCTCACCCCACTTGTTTATCCCGCATCGGTGATTCCAGAAAAATGGCAAAGTTGGGTATTTATATTAAACCCAATGGCAGCGATCGCTGAAACTTATCGCGACTTAATTTTAGTCGGAGAAGTTAGGCACTCTCAAGCGTGGGCTATTGTTTCCCTCGTTTCTGTCCTTGTCTGTTACGCAGGTTTCTGGGTCTATCAGCGCTTGCGTAAAGCATTTGCTGATGTACTTTGAACAATTCATCGATTAACTCTCACAGAAAGCCGTTTATTTTCAGCAGTACCATGACTGAGATAGCAATTGCCATCAACAACGTTTCCAAGTGTTTTAAGCGTTATGCAAATCCGGCAGATCGCTTGAAAGAATTATTACTTCCAGGCACAGTTAAAGCCAAGGAATTTTGGGCTTTGCGCGATGTAAGCGTAAAAATTCCTAAAGGCAAAACTATTGGAATTGTCGGGCGCAATGGGTCGGGGAAAAGTACGCTTTTGCAAATTATTGCCGGAATTCTCACTCCTACCAGGGGCGAGGTGCAAGCTCAAGGCAGAATCGCGGCATTATTAGAACTGGGGAGCGGTTTTAATCCCGAATTCACCGGCAGGCAAAATGTGTTCTTTAACGGTCAGTTATTGGGGTTAAGTTACCAAGAAATAGAAGCAAGGTATGATGCGATCGCTGCCTTTGCAGACATCGGCGATTTTATCGACCAACCCGTTAAAACCTACTCCAGCGGCATGTTTGTCCGCTTGGCTTTTGCCGTCGCCACCAGCGTCGAACCCGATATCTTAGTAGTAGATGAAGCCCTATCCGTCGGCGATGAAGCTTTTCAACGCAAATGTTTTGCCCGCATTCAAGCGATTAAAGATCGAGGCGGCACGATTCTATTTGTTTCCCATTCTCCCACCTCAGTCGTATCGCTTTGCGACTCGGCTATATTAATGGATCGAGGCGAATTATTACTCGTCGATAGCCCCAAATTAGTCATCGCCAAATACCAAGAACTAATTTACGCCCCCGCAGACAAAGCTCAGGCAATTCGCGAAGAAATCTGCACCCTACATAAATCAAGCCAGCCCGATAATGTTTTACCCCTAACCCGGACTAAAGACCAAAATAAAGTTGTTTTAAATTCATCTCTCAAACTCCCAGGAATCCGCGAGTTTTACGACCCAGAAATGATCCCCTCTACAACTATTTCTTATAAATCTAGGGGAGCCAAAATCATCGACCCGCGCATTACAACCCTCGATGGAACCGTTGTCAATCACTTAATCAATCGCCAAGAATATATCTACACCTACTCGGTAACTTTCTCTAAAGCCACTGACAAAGTTCGTTTCGGGATGCTAATTAAAAATCCCAGCGGGCTAGAAATTGGCGGGGCATCTTTTGCCACGCAATCTCAGTCTATCGACCAGATCGAACCGGAAACTTTAGTAGTAATGCAATTTCGCTTCAAATGTTTGCTTCATCCCGGTTTATACTTTTTAAATGCCGGAGTTTCTGGCATCGTCGATGGAGATTTTACTTACTTAGCCCGTTCTATCGATGCTGCAATGTTCAGAGTTAAACCCGAAACCGAATCTTGCGGCACCGGCACGGTTGACTTTTTGATCGAACCAAGTATTAGAATTACCTACGACTTGGTAAAAGCCGAATCGGAACCAGAAATGAAAGCAATCTAAATTTTGATAAATTTAGAAACACCTGCGATCGTGGAAAATGTGAGGAAAACCTGTGGAAACAACTTTAGATACCTTAAAAACCAATCCAATTATCCAGAATTTTGTTCTGGATCGGGTGAAATTTCCTCACAAATTTCCTACGGCAATTCACCCAGATGACGAAATGTACCTGTTTAGCCTGAAAAATTTAAACGGCGATAAAGAGGCAGCTTGCATTCGCTACTATGGGCTGGGTCAGCGCATCTTTGATGCTGTCAAACAAATTGTGGAATGGCAATTTCAAAAATTTGATAATCTATCCTCTTTTTTAGATTTTGCCTGTGGCTACGGACGTTTTAGTCGCTTCTTACTACAGGAATTGTCACCGCAACAAATTTGGGTTTCTGATATTTCTGCCAACGCCGTCAAGTTCCAAATAGAAGAGTTTAAAGTCGGCGGTATTGTTTCCACAAACTATCCCAAAGATTATCCAAACGCGGGCAAGTTTGATTGTATTTTAGCGGCTTCTTTTTTCAGCCACGTTCCCAAAAATACCTTTGGCGAATGGGTGGAAAAGCTGTATAGTTTGCTCTCACATCAAGGGATTTTAATCTTTAGCGTTCACGATATAACTCTTTTACCCGCTGATGTGGCGGAAAAGTCAGGGGGTTTTTATTTTGTACCAGAAAGCGAAAACAAAACCCTCGATAAACAACTTTACGGAACTACCTATGTCAGCGAGGCATTTGTCAGACAAGTTATAGCTGAAAAGCTGGGTGCGGAAGTTACTTGTTACAGGATTGAAAAAGGTCTTTGTCGGCATCAAGATATTTACATTGCAGTCAAGCATCCGGTGCAAGAATTCTCCAGCTTGAATTTTAGCCATCATCCTGAAGGCGGGGTGGAAACTTGCCAGATTGATAGCGAAGGCAAGATTTATCTGTCAGGTTGGGCGTTAGACTTTAACCAGGATAGTAAAGTTGAGGAAATTCAAATCATCGCTAATGGTAAGCTTGTTGGTAGCTGTATTTTGGAATGCGATCGCAACCAAACTAACGCTCTTTGTTCCCTCTGGACTTGTTACTCAAAAACAGATACAATTCTTCCCGATGATGTTTTAATCGTCAAAGCCATTAATAGCCGCAAACTTGAACGGGTACTAGCAGCAAATAAATTGGCAGCGATGCTCTGCTAAAAGCCAAGATAATGATATAATTTCAGCCAGCCGGGTCAGTTCAGCAAATCCATCAGTATCTATAAACGATTTATGAATTTATTAAACTCAATCAATTCCGTAAAACTCAGGTTGAAAAATTTACTAAGTAATGCGGAACGCTCCCAGGCAATTGAGGAAGAAAAATGGGCAATGCAACCTCAATATCTGCCGTGGTTAGATCGTCCCAATGCCAAAAAATTACTCGCTGCCAAATACAAGTCTAAAGCAATATCATCCCAAGAATACGAATGGTTACGGCAGTGGATAGATGAGGGATATTTTGTAGTCGATGATGCGATAGATCGGAACCTACTCAATCCCATGATCGCAGATCTGGATAACCTGTGGTACGCGGATGAACCAATTCCAGGAGTAATAATCCACAATCTAGGATTGGATAAGGATAGTTGCAGAGACTACACCCACGCCGAAGTACTTTCCCTCGAGCAAAGCGTCCGCGAACAAATGCGCGACAATTCCAATTGGAGAATCCACGAGTTATATAAAATTTCGGAAAACGCGCGTCAAATTTTTTACAGTCCAACTTTAGCGCATTTAGCCAGCTTGGTTTTGGGTAAAGAATCCCATCCCAAATACAGCATTAGCTTTCACTGGGGAAGCGGACAGTTTTTACATCAAGACATGGCGGTGTTTCATATTTTCCCGCTTAATTATCTTTTAGGCGTGTGGGTAGCAGCCGAAGATATTTCGCCAGATAGCGGTCCATTGGTATTTTATCCAGGTTCGCATAAAGAGAAAATGTATGAAAAGTTTGATAATTACCCGCAAACGAACTTGAGAACAGCTGACAAAGAAACATTCCACACTTATATCGATAGCGTCAATCAAGTTGCAAAAAAATACGAGAGGAAAGAATTTATAGCCAAAAAAGGACAAGCGCTTTTTTGGCATGGAATGCTGATTCACGGGGGAGGACGGATTAACAATCCCAGCTTAACCAGAAGATCGTTTGTGATCCACTATACTCCAGAAGGAGTTGACAGAGCCACTGAAATTGAAGGGCCTTTTAATTGGTAATAGACTGTGAATAACGATACATCTTATATTTTCCCAATTGCCGGAATGCATAGATCCGGAACTTCATTAACAGCGTCTCTCCTCCAAAGCGTGGGAGTGGACATTGGGAAAAATTTAGTAGGCGCTGCTGACGGGAATATTAAAGGTCATTTTGAGAATGTTGATTTTGTCGATTTTCACAAAGAGGTGTTGCGATCGCATAACATCGACCCACAAGGATTTACCCTCAAATCTGAAATTCCAGTCGCAGAATCATTTGTAGAAAAAGCTCAAAATATAATCCGCCAAAATTCCCACAGTTCCCTGTGGGGATGGAAAGATCCGCGCACCACCCTGTTCTTAGATTTGTGGATAAAATTACTGCCAAATGCTAATTTTATCTTCGTTTATCGTTCCCCTTGGGAAGTCGTTGACTCCCTCTATCGCCGGGGAACCGATGAAATTTTACTAAGTAAACCCCAGTTAGCGCTATTAACCTGGATTCATTATAACAGAAAAGTTTTAGAATTTTCGGAAAAATATCCGGAAAATTCACTCATAGTTAATATCAATACAATCGCCCAAGATTCCTTGGCTTTTGTGCGTGGAATTAACGAAAAATTTAACGTTGATTTAAAATTACCAGATCGAGAACTATTCGATCCGTCTTTATTGGTTGATAAAATTTCCCAAACTCATCGACCCAGTTTAATTGAGAAATGCTTTCCGGAAGCGCTGGAAATTTATCAAAAATTAAATTCAAAAGCGCTGCAATTAGTAGAAACACCCTCAAGCTTTGGCAAAAAATATTCATTGCTTTGGGAGTTTCAAGATTGGTTAACCATCCGCCTGTTAGACAAGAAACGAAAACTATTGCAGACAGAACTGAAGTATTGGGAAGAGCAATTCCAAGAGTCTCAAGCTAAAGTATTGCAACTAGAAACAGAATTGGGAACAACCCAGGGACAATTAAACCAACGGGAAATCAAATTGCAGCAAGCTTTGGCGAAACTGCTGGAATTAGAAACAGAATTGGGAACAACTCAGGGACAATTAAACCAACGGGAAATCAAATTGCAGGAAGCTTTGGCGAAGCTGCTGGAATTAGAAACAGAATTGGGAACAACTCAGGGACAATTAAACCA
>DNGJ01000219.1:11853-14426 GCA_003486305.1 Cyanobacteria bacterium UBA11371 | reverse complement strand
AACGTCCGGAAAGCGATCGCACCCCAAAGAAAGAATTATCCAGTAGATGCACCCTGATATTCACCACCCCACCTAGAGATAGTTGGGGTTTTTTTTTCCCAGAAAAACGTCCGGAAAGCGATCGCACAACAGAGAAAGATGCATTAAGTAGATGCACCCTGATATTCACTACCCCAGCTAGAGATAGTTGGGGTTTTTTGTTTCCTGGATTTAGTTGCATAGCCAACTGTCTAGGAAAGGAATTTTTGCCAAAAAACCCGAATGGTTATACAAGCCATTAGAACAAGAACTGATACCCATTTGCAGTCGAATCAAACGCGGGTAGGGGCACGGCATCAGTAAGTTTTGCTACCAGCTCAAAATTTTTCTTCTGCCGTGCCCCGACGACAATGTTGTGTTATATCATGTCCGGTGGTATTGGTACTGTATCGATGGCTAATTGCTAATTGCTAATTGCCTTCAGAGTAGCTATTAGCTATTAGCCATTAGCAGTTACACTACCGTTGCTTAAGAACATGATATTACACCCAATTGAAAATCGCTCAGGATTTATATCATTTTCCCGTCTTGATGCTACAGATCCGATCCCCCTCATATCATGTTCTGTGGATTACCCATAATCAAGAGCCGGGACACGGCATAATTAAAGTTATCTGTTTGTCCGATATATCTACGATGCCGTGTCCCTACGCAACAACTCTGTGAGATTTTTTTTTATGGGCAATTTAACGAACATCATATCACCCCGTTGCCATGTTACAGATTGAAGCGGAAACAGTATTACCGATGTCTCCAAGCAACTAGCTAGCGAATTTTTCCCAAAGTATCCGGATGGCAAAGGCAAGCAGTGGAAGAAGGAATTAGTAGATGCACCCTGACAATTATTAACCCTGGCTAGAGATAGCTGGGGTTTTTTATTTGGGAGATTTACTCTTCCCGTTTTCTGCGTTCCTCTTGTTTCCTAAGAATTTTTGATTTTTCCCGAACAGGTGCTAATTGCAAAGGTGAATTGCCCAATTCTTCTTGCAGCATTCGTTCGTAAATTTGAGGTAAGTGCTTGCTCATGGAATTGGTTTCGATGCCGTATCCTAGACTTGTCCAAGTGCCGGAAAGCATTCGCAATACTGGACGTACTTTTCCCTGACGTAGCATTTGGGGAATATCGGCATTCCAGAAATTGCGATCGCTTAACCAATCATGAACCACCCGATCCTGATATTCTGGCTCAAAGCTATAAGATCTCCACAACAATATCCCCCTTGGTCTAGGATGATACCTGCGCGACATTTTACTCCAAGTTTTATTCAGAAACTGATACCGCCCCGCCGCTGTGGAACAATTACCTTTATTAGGCCCAACGGGGATGCGGATGCATCGATTCGGATGGCGGCTGAGATTGCGGACATACCTACCACCGTAAAGCACGTGGTAAGGACGAGCATAATTCGACTCGCTGGCTGAAATCGTCCGCATCAAGGCGCGAATGTAAGGATCGCCGCCCTGCATCGCCAAGGGCATTGTACCGCGCAAGCCAGTGATGCGGGCAGGAGGAGCGAGCCAATCTGGCATATAGCGCATTATCAATCCTTCCACTTCTTGCCAATTCTGGATCGCAACGGTGAGTCCCAACGCGGCGATAGTAGCCACTAGGAGCCTTTTTCGACGACTTGAATCGGGGGATTTCTCTTCCCCTGACACCTGAGAGGGCGGCGATGTATCTACCAAATTTAGAACTCCTCGATCGACTGAAGGGAAAACACTTGCCTACAAGGGATTAGGCTACAGTAGCAAACAAGTCCTGCCAGCTTTTTAAAGGAGCTTCTGGCTTGGCGACAATTTCTACTATTTTATTTTTAGCCTCCGCTTGAAACAAGGCTTCGACGCAGACTTGCGCGACTTTTGTGCGGGGTATACTGCCATCAAACAAGGTGTCAGCGGCTTCCATCACAACTGGGTTGGTATTATCCTCATTTTTCAGCCCGCCCGGTCGCACTATCGTGTAAGTCAAACCACTTTTGGTGAGATACTCCTCGGCTTGTTTCTTCCACACCAAAATCAGCCAGAACAAATTCAGCGGGTGAAATAGCTGCGACGTACACAAAGAGGTAACCAAGACAAAATGCTCAATTCCCTTGGCTTTGGCTGCATCTACCAGATTTTTAGTCCCTTCGTAGTCTACTTGGTACGGCCCGGTTGGGTCAAAGCTGGGTTTGGCACCCGTAGCGCACAGCAGCACGGTGCTATCGCCTATGGCACTACTCAGCGTATCTGGTTTGAGGACATCGCCTACCACTAACTCGGCAAGGGCGGGTAAAATTTCTCTAGCTTTGTCCGCATCCCGCACCAAGGCACGCACGGGGATCTGACGCTTGACTAACTCTTGTACTATCCGGCGACCCGTCTCGCCTGTTGCCCCTGCTACAAATGCTTTCATGTGATAAGTTACCCTGGTAAAACTAAAAATTTTAACGTTTTCTTTAATTTAGTTTAAATATTTTATGAACTAAAAGGAGGGTGTTTTGTTGTTACGGTTAAGATTTGCGGTCAGCTTGTAACTATTGAAACCTGGAAGG
>DNGJ01000219.1:9950-11583 GCA_003486305.1 Cyanobacteria bacterium UBA11371 | reverse complement strand
CAAATTACAGCGATTATCCAGCAATTGAAGTGACTAACAGCCTTGTGGATGGGATGCCGCCTTTTGCCGATCCTGACAATGTAATAGCAGAAACAGATGCGATGCAGCCGGTACGCTTTCACGGGCAGTTTGAAGATTGCATGGAAATGTATGCTGATGTGGCGACGGTTGCCGAATATCTCAACGCTCACCCGGAATGGTTTAGACGCTGCGCCCACCCAATGACGGCGCAACCCCTTGGTAACAATGGCTACGCTTTAACGATCGGGCGCTTCGGTTCTTTCGGATATGAGGTAGAACCGAAAATTGGCTTGGAGTTGCAGCCCCCCGATCGAGGCGTTTATCGCATCCAAACTATACCCGTACCGGATTACGTTGCTCCGGGCTATGATGTTGATTTTAATGCCGCGATGCAGTTGACAAAAGCGACGATTGATGCATCGGTAGGTAGTGCGGGGGATGTGACGCGGGTAGAGTGGCAGCTGGATCTGGTGGTGGCTATTCACTTTCCCCGGTTTATTTATCGCTTACCGATGTCTTTGATTCAAACAACGGGCGATCGCTTACTCCGCCAAATCGTGCGACAAGTCTCTCACCGCTTGACTCACAAGGTACAGCAAGACTTTCATTCCAGCTTGGGCTTACCAATGCCGCGCAAAAAGCGCTAATAGGTAATGGGTAATTGCTAATGGCTAATTGCTAATGGCTAACTTAATAGCTCTGCCAGTGTTCTCACGCGCCACCGCACTGTTAGGAAAGTGTCCGTGTTAAGTATATCTACTAGCAATTAGCAATTAGCAATTAGCCATTACCCATTACCGAATCATTACATTTTGCTGATAATTCTTTGCACAATATCCATCCCGGAAACTGCCTGCCAGCCAAACAATCCCAACAGGCTGATATTGAGGATAATGTGGGTGTAACGCGCCCAATCTTGTCCTTTTTGCATGTAGGGAGAAAGGGCGGCAGAAATTGAAATCAGTCCGGTCATGGTTAATCCGACTAGGAGGTGCGGCCCAACAAACAGCTTACCGTTGTTGATGTAGGTAACCGCCATACCACCCAGGGTGCCGATAACCATTAAGGCAAACAGGATCGATCCAACCTGGTAATGCTTGAGGTTGAACTTGCCTTTGATCAAGTCTTTGCGGGCTTCCCCTTCGGCACTTCTGGTGCGTCTGACTTGAATGCCTAAGTATAGGGCATAAATCGATAGGGCTAGCAGTACCCACATCATCAGCGGGTGGGCGAATTGGCTCCAAGTTTTAATCGAGGCGGGGATTTCCAAGTTCATAGGACTGGGGTCGTCAGGTGAGGAACTTTAACAGGATCTACGCCAAGAAATCGGGTTTCTCTGAAAAATCGTCGCTTGGAAACGAGAGATATACTCAGAAACCCGGTTTTTACGAACGCTCTTGCGTAAGTCCTGTTTAATAAAAGTTAGCATAAAAACACTTTTCTACACCTATGAGACGATGACAAAACCATTACAAAGCATCTGGGTGAACTTCTCAAACAGCTGATTTGGCGCTAAGTTGTCAATGCTGAGGATGGAACGAGGAGCAGGCATGACCTCCACGAAAGATAAGGATGTCTTATTGAGACGAGCGGCTCAAAGTGGTGACATGCA
>DNGJ01000219.1:690-9785 GCA_003486305.1 Cyanobacteria bacterium UBA11371 | reverse complement strand
GCGGCTCAAAGTGGTGACATGCATCAGGTACAAGTCCTACTTGCCCAGGGTGCTGATGTCAATGCAACGGGGCGAGATGGTACGACGGCTTTGATGTTTGCGGCGCAAAATGGGTATACGGCGATCGCGCGCTTGTTACTAGATGCTGGGGCAAATGTTAATCAGCCTAAAAAACGGTTTGGCACAACGGCTTTGATGATAGCAGCAGCAGCAAATTCGGTTGAAATCGTGCAAATTTTGCTGGAGCGGGGTGCGGATGTCAATGCTGCTTCCGAGGATGGCACCACGGCGCTGATGGCAGCATCGCTGCGGGGTTATGCCGATATCGTACAAATCTTGTTAAACGCCGGTGCAAAGGTGAATATGAGGAATAAGGACGATAATACAGCCTTGCACTTGGCAGCAGAACAAGGTTATATCGACGTTTTGGCAGCGTTACTCTCTGGCGGTGCAGATGCGAACCTTCTCAGCGGCGGCGAAACGGCACTCACCCTATCTGTAGGAGTTGGTAACGTCGTTGCGGTGCGGCTGTTGTTAGAGCGTGGGGCAAATGTAAATACTAGAACGGGTGATGGTAGAACTGCTCTGATGCAAGCTGCGGAGTCTGGGGATTTAGCGATCGCTCAAATGTTGCTCGCTTGGGGTGCGGATGTCAATGCCCAAGATGGGGAAGGCGAAACTGCTTTAACCCTAGCATCCGACCAAGGCCATGTAGATCTGGTGCGAAGTCTTCTAGAAGCAGGTGCTGATGTCAATATTAAAAACCAAGATGGGTGGACGGCTTTAATGGCAGCGGCGGCAGAAGGTTACGTGCCGATTGTGACGGCTTTACTCGATAAAAATGCCGATATTAATGCCAAAGATAACGATGGGGAAACGGCTTTACACCTCGCTATTGCCGAAGGTCGCGATCGCGTGGTAAATCTTTTGCTCAACCGGGGGGCTGATATCGAAGCCAGGAATAATCTGGGCGATACGCCTTTGCTACTCGCAGCTTTGCAAGACCGCAGTACAATTGTGGCAGCATTGCGGCAAAAAGGGGCTGACTGCAATGCTAAAAACATGGGTGAAACGGCTTTAACGGTGGCAGCATCTGAGGGATTTGTAGATACTGTTATAGCGCTATTGAATGCCGGGTGCGATCCCAACGTGGTAGCAGATGATGGACAAACTGCTTTAATTAAAGCTAGCGATTCTCCTGTGGAGACGCTACGCGAACGCGGTTACACAAGTGTGATGCAAGCATTATTAGCAAACGGTGCTAATGTGAATTTTTCAGACTCATTTGGTTCAACTGCTTTGATCTGTGCAGCTACTCGCGGTGATGCCGCAGCTGTAAAAATCTTGCTCGATGCTGGTGCAGATGTCAACCTCACAAACTCCAACGGCGATACGGCTTTGACAATTGCCCAATTAAACGGTTATCGGGATGTTGTGCAATTACTTTTGGCTGCTGGTGCTTAATCCCAGGATATCGGGTGTGGGAATAGTCTACTTCCTACACCCAAACTCAACTAATGACTAATAACTAATGACTAGGATGAAAATTTTTGTTCCAGGACGTCTTTGTTTATTTGGCGAACATAGCGATTGGGCGGGTGGCTATCGCCGCATTAATCCCAATTTAGAAAAAGGCTACGCGCTTTTAGTTGGCACGAATCAAGGACTTTATGCCGAAGTAAAACCCCATCCAACTCATCTAATTCTGCGCGCTACCTTAAGTGATGGAACTCGTCAAACTCTCTCTCTGCCAATGGAAAGGCAGGTTCTACTTGCCGAGGCAGAAAAAGGTGGTTTCTTCAGTTATGCTGCTGGAGTTGCTTATCAGTTTCTCACCCACTATCGCGTCGGCGGAATTGAAATTGATAATTACTTAACCGATTTACCCATTGGGAAAGGTTTATCTTCGAGTGCTGCTATTTGCGTTTTAATTGCTCGCGCTTTTAATAGCGTTTATGATTTAAAAATGACCCGGCGCGGTGAAATGGAGTTTGCCTATTTAGGCGAAATTACTACCCCTTCCCGCTGCGGTAGAATGGATCAAGCTTGTGCTTATGGCAGCCGTCCGATTTTGATGAGTTTTGATAGCGATCGCATCGATGTCATCGAACTCAATATCCCCAAGGATTTATTCTTTGTTATCGTCGATCTCGGCGCGGGCAAAAACACTCAAGCAATCCTCAGCAATTTGAATCAATGCTATCCCTTTCCTACTAATGAATTCCAAGAAAATGTCCAAAAATATTTAGGTTCTATCAGCGCTCAAATTACCCAACAAGCAGTTAACGCCCTGGAAAAGGGGGATGCCGAACAAATTGGCGCAATGATGAAAAAAGCTCAATCCGAATTCGACCAATATTTAATCCCGGCTTCTCCTTCCCAATTAACTTCTCCCGTTTTGCATAAACTCCTAAATTATCAGCCTATTCAACCTTATATTTTAGGCGGTAAAGGTGTCGGCTCCCAAGGCGATGGCACGGCGCAATTTATTGTTAAAGATGAGGAGAGTCAGCAAAAAGTTATTGAAATAATTGAGCGCGATTTTCCGCAGATGCAATGTTTGAAGCTGGCGATCAAAAATAGTCTCAATTCTGATATGGTGGGCGGGCAAGATGCCCACCCCACAAGAGAAATAGACAATTATCCTTTAACTATTAATGTTGGCGGGCAAGATGCCCACCCCACAAGAGAATATCCCACAATAGAAACAGAAAAGTATCCCGCAAAAAAGAAGGTTCGCAAAGGTGTAATTCCGGCGGCTGGTTTTGGCACTCGCTTATTTCCAGCTACCAAAGCTGTCAAAAAAGAACTGTTTCCCATTATCGATCGGGAGGGGCGCGCCAAGCCGATAATTCTTTCAATTGTGGAAGAATTAATTAGTGGAGGAATAGAAGAAATTGGGATAGTGGTGCAGACTTGCGATCGCCCAATTTTTGAAGACTTTTTTAAATCTCCACCTTCCCCCGCATTATTCAACAAATTATCGCCCGAAAATCAAGCATACAGCCAATACCTTCAAGACTTAGGCAACCGAGTTACAATTCTCACTCAAGACGTTCAGGAAGGTTACGGTCATGCTGTATTTTGTGCTAAAGAATGGGTCAACAATGAGCCATTTTTGCTATCGTTAGGTGACCATGTTTACTCATCCGATACGGATACTTCTTGCGCCGGACAAGTTATAAATATTTACGAACAAATCGACCAAAGTGTTGTAGGATTAACCACAATGCCAGTAGGAATTATTGAAAAAGCTGGGTGCGTCGCTGGAGTTTGGCAAGAATTAAACTCGATTATTTCCTTGACTCAAGTTGCGGAAAAACCAACCGTTGAATATGCCCGCCAGCATTTGCGGGTAGAAAACATGGCAGAGGATGAGTTTTTATGTATTTTTGGTTTATATGTCCTGACGCCAACAATTTTTGATTGTTTGTCAGAAGACATCAAAAATAATATTCGCTTCAAAGGCGAGTTTCAACTCACAACTTGTTTGGAAAAATTGCGGCAGCGGGAGGGAATGACAGGCTATATTGTTAAAGGAAAGTGTTTTGATACGGGAATGCCAGATGTATATCGGCAAGCAATGATTGATTTTCGCAACAGTTAGCAGTCAATGAATTTACTTGATTTTTTACCAACAACAGTCTCTTTCATTTTAGTTCCTGTCCTATATGGATTGATTGCTGGAATAACGAGTGGAATATTCGCTGCTTTGAGGATGCGGAATTTTTTAGTCGTAATTTGGACAATAGTTGGTTCAATAATCGGGGTTTATATTGGGTCGGGGATTGGCTATATTTTATTCAATATCGTACATCCAAATCCAGATTTTATTGAAGGTCTGGGTTTGATTATATTTTACTTGAATAGCGGTATGTTAATCGGTTCGATTTCAGGGGCTGAAATTGGAATTATGATTTTTGAACGCTGGCGGCGTCGTTCGAGGAGTTGAAAATCAAAAACGCTCAGAATACAGCGGGTTGCAAGTGAGTGATATCGTGTCCCTTCGCATCGGTAGCGTAAACAAAGGAAGGGTTTAAAAAATTTCTCGCGATCTTCCAGTATGGCAGGTATTACCCGCCCCTACAGCATCAAAAATTATACACAACCGTTGCGTAGGGACATCATATGAGGGAAAGCCAAAGGGCTTAGTTTGTGTAGCGGCAGCATTAATGCTGCCGCTATACAAACTAAGCCTTAAGGCTTCGGCTGTGAAATTCTTTGGTTGCTTTTGCCCTTGGGTTTACTAGACTAAAGGTAACACCCTCTTTATCTGGTGAAGTTTATCTGTACCGCTCTCAAGAGTGGAAGCTCTTGGAATTGATGCCCGGTATCGAGCGAGTACATAGGCAACATCACGACGCAGTATTTATGAATGACGAGCTATTTAGACAGCATTTTCAAACGATCCAGCGGCAAATTGCAGCATTGAAAGGGGAACCAGTTGCGGAAGCTTGGGAGGAAATTACGGCGGCGCTTGAAGGGTTGCAACTAATTTATGAAGAGATGCAGACGAGTTTGGAAGTAGCTGAGGTCGTTGAGCAAGAGCTTCTGCAACAGAATCAGCGTATCAGTGCTGTATATCAACAGTATTACGACTTGTTTAACTATTCGCCGATCGGATACTTGGTTACCGATGCTAATGGGTTAATTATGGAAGCAAACCAAGCGATCGCTCAACTCCTAAACGTACCCCACCCCCATCTGGCAGGGAAACCCCTTGCTGTGTACGTCGCAGAGAGCGATCGCTCAACCTTTCGTACCAATCTGAATCGCCTTTCTCTAAGCAGCGACATCCAAGTTTGGCAAATCGATCTATCTCCACGAGGAGGCGAGCCATTTGCCGCAGAATTGAATGTAGCGATCGCGCGCAACCATTCTGGTTTGATTGAAACACTACAGATTGGGGTGTACGACGTCAGCCGATATCAGCAGACGCTGACTCAACCAATCGAACCGCAGATTCCCGAACAGATCCCACCAGCAGCAACGATGCCGATGTCTGCACTGCCTCAGTCCCTTGATGGCTTGCAGGTTCTAATTGTTGATGATGAAGCCGATGCGCGCGAATTTATCGCCGCTGTTTTGGAGTCTTACGGGATTCGCGTCACTGCCGTCGCCACCGCAGCAGCAGCTTTGGAAGCACTAGAGCGATTTCGTCCCGATGTTTTGGTGAGCGACATTCGGATGCCTGATGAGAATGGGTATAGTCTGATTGGCAAAATCCGCCAACTAGAAGCCAAAAAAGGCTGGCACATTCCGGCGGCTGCACTGACAGCCTATTTGGCAGAAGATCGAGAGAAAGCACTTGCAGCCGGATTTGAATCGCATCTGCCCAAACTAGCTCAGCCTACAGAGTTAGTTGAAATGGTAGCTCGGCTGGCAGGTCGAGTTTGAGGAAGTCAGAAACCGGGTTTCTTCACAGATCTCTGGTTTCTAAATCAACGACTAATCAATAGAAACCCGGTTTCTTGTTTCTTTACTCACATCTTGCACCAAGCCGAGAACTAAAGTTCCGGCTTAAAGCTAAAACCCGTTGAAACGGGTTAAAACGTTGATTGTAGTTAGCTTTAGCTAACTTAAGCTTTCAGCCCCAAATTTATTTGTCGGCTGTTTATCTCTTAGGTGCAAGATGTGAGTTTACAGATGTCTGGTTTCTAAAGCAACGATTAATCTATAGAAACCCGGTTTCTTTGGGTGTGTGTATGGATGGATTGACTCAAAGCCAGAAAAATTCTCTTGCCTTAGATGTGTTTGCAGGTGGTGGCGAGATGGGTGAGTTGATGCGATCGCACGATTGGTCGAACACCCCACTCGGTGCTGTCGAGAACTGGTCGCAGAGCCTGCGGACGTTGGTCAGCACCATGCTTGCGTCTCGCTTTCCCCAAGCCATTTACTGGGGAGAGGACTACATCCAGTTTTACAACGATGCCCTAATTCCCATCTATGGAGCATATCACCCCCATGCTCTGGGACAACCCCTCCGCGAGACGTGGACAGGAGTGTGGGATGACCAGTTTTCGTCGATGTGTGAGGGTGTCAGAAACACGGGTGAAGCCTTCTTTGTGAAAGATCAACCTCAGCTCGTCTTGCGCTTTGGCTACCAGGAGGAAGCCTATTTCACGTACTGCTATAGCCCTGCTCGAGATGAGACGGGCACGAGCAGGGGGATATTCGCTACCATAACTGAAACCACCCAGCAAGTCATTGGTCAACGGCGTTTGACGATGCTGCGAGAGTTAGCCACGGCGGTTAGTGGGGCAAAAACAGTACAGTCCGCCTGTCTCGCCGCTGCTTCGGCGCTCAATCCCTACGATATTCCCTTTGCCTTGTTTTATCAGGTCAATCCCCAGGGTAACTCGGTAGAACTGGTTGCCAACCGTGGTCTAACCGTAGATAGTGCCGCTGCACCTTTAACGATTGCGCTCAACGTGCGTGCTAATACGAACGATTTGATTGAGCAGTCGCGCAGTTGGTCGCTGACTGAAGTACTCCAGAGTCGTGAATCGAAACTGATTACCGATGTTGTCGATCGCTTCGGAGCGCTACCAGTCGAACCGTGGTCGGAAAGCCCCCATTCTGCGTTCGTTCTCCCGATCCTGTCGGGCAACAAAGAACAGGTGGAATATCTGCTGATTGCCGGAATTAGCCCTCGGCTCCAGTTCAATGCCGAATACCGCTCATTTCTGGAACTGGTGGCTCAGCAGGTTGAGAGCGCGATCGCAACGGCTCGCAGCTATGAGCAAGAACGCCAGCGGGCAGAGGCATTGGCAGAACTCGATCGCGCCAAGACCGCTTTCTTCAGCAATGTCAGCCACGAATTTCGCACACCGCTAACCCTGATGTTGGGGCCGGCGGAAGATGCTCTCTTCGATCGGGATAATTACCTTCCACTTCCTCAACGGCAACGCATTGAAATCATCCAACGAAACGGGCTGCGTCTGCTGAAGCTGGTGAACACGCTACTGGACTTCTCGCGCATCGAAGCCGATCGCGTTAAGGCAGTTTACGAACCAACTGACTTGGCGAGCTTTACTGCCGAGCTAGCGTCGGTATTTCGCTCCGCTATTGAGCGAGCCAACCTGCGCCTAGTTGTTGATTGTCCCCCCTTACCTGACTTAGTTTATGTGGATCGGGAGATGTGGGAAAAAATTGTGTTTAATTTGCTCTCGAATGCCTTCAAATTCACATTCACGGGCGAAATTGCCGTGAGGTTGAGATTGGTCAATCAGCAGGTTGAGCTATCTGTACAAGACACAGGCATTGGCATTCCAGCGACAGAAATTCCCCATCTGTTTGAGCGGTTCCACCGAGTGAAAAAGGCACAGGGACGCACGTTTGAAGGGTCGGGGATTGGCTTATCGCTAGTCCAGGAGTTGGTGAAACTGCATAATGGAACGATTCAAGTCAGCAGTGTCGAGAAAGAAGGGAGTTGCTTCACGGTGACGATTCCGACGGGATTGGCTCACCTCCCCCAAAAGCAGATTGGGGCTACTCGCACCCTAACTTCAACGGCAAGCGGAGCAACTTCCTACTTAGAAGAAGCCTTGCGGTGGCTACCAGAAGAAAGCTCGGAAGTTCAAGCTTCAAGCTCGGAACGTCAAGCTTCAAGCTCGGAACGTCAAGCTCCAAACTCGGAACGTCAAGCTCCAAACTCGGAAGTTCAAGCTTCAAGCTCGGAAGTTCAAGCTTCAAGCTCGGAAGTTCAAGCTTCAAGCTCGGAACGTCAAGCTCCAAACTCGGAAGTTCAAGCTCCAAACTCGGAACGTCAAGCTCCAAGCTGCAAAACTGCGCGTATTCTCCTGGTAGATGACAACGCCGATATGCGCGAGTACGTGAAGCGGTTATTGAGCCAGCTCTGGCAAGTCGAAACAGCCGCAAATGGCGCGATCGCTCTCGATCTGATCCAACAAAAATTACCCGATCTAGTGCTGACTGATGTGATGATGCCAGAGGTAGACGGATTTCAATTGTTGAATGCACTCCGGGCTGACCCTCAAACAAAAAGTATTCCAATTATTCTACTATCAGCACGGGCTGGAGAAGAAGCAACCGTCGAAGGACTCCAAGCGGGAGCAGATGATTACCTGATCAAACCCTTCTCCGCCCGCGAATTGATGGCACGAGTTGAAACTCAACTGCAAATGTCACGCCTGCGCCAGGAGCGATCGGCAAATCGTTTGAAAGATGAGTTTCTAGCCACAGTTACTCACGAACTGAACGCTCCTCTAGCTGCAATTCTCGCCTGGGCAAGGTTGTTGCAGACAAAGCCGTTCGATCGCCCCATGATGTTAAGAGCTTTGGAGACGATCGAGCGCAATGCCAACAATCAGGCAAAGTTGATTGAAGATTTATTGGATATCTCTAGCATTTTGTCAGGTAAACGCAGCTTAAATCCTCAGCTTGTCGATCTCGTTTCCATCATTGATGAGGTGTTGAATAGCTTGTATCGAAAGGCTGAAGAAAAAGCGATCGCTCTTAGTTATGGGATTGAGCATTTTGGATTGGATTTGGACAAGCGAGCCTTATCAGAAGAAAGTGCTGAGTTCTCAGTTTTGAGTTCTAAGTTAGAACAAAACTCTTTAACTCAAAACTCAAAATTCAAAACTCAAAACTCCCGGAAAACCCGATATTCAACTTTTATTGTCAACGGAGAACGCAAGCGCCTGCGACAAATTTTTGCCAATATACTCTCTAACGCCATCAAATTTACACCAGAAGGCGGAAGAATTGCGATTCAACTATCAGTAGAGAGGCATGAAGCAGCGCCCAAATATGCTCGAATTCAAATTAAAGATACTGGCTGCGGAATCAGTGCAGATTTTCTGCCCTATGTCTTCGATTGCTTCCGTCAGGAAGAAGTGCCAAGCCGTCACACACCGGGAGGAGTGGGAATTGGACTAGCGATCGCTCGTCATCTAGTCGAACTTCACGAAGGTACAATTGAGGTAGAAAGTAAGGGTGAAGGACGAGGCGCAAGGTTTACAGTCAGGCTGCCACTGCTAAATTAAGCCCCTTCGGGGCGGGTGTAGGGTGTAGGGTGTGGGGTGTAGGGTGTGGGGTGTGGGGTGTGGAGGGTAGGGTGTGGGGTGTGG
>DNGJ01000219.1:0-485 GCA_003486305.1 Cyanobacteria bacterium UBA11371 | reverse complement strand
TGTAGGGTGTAGGGTGTGGGGTGATTGGATAAGTTGAGAGAACCTATGGGAGAGTCAAAAATTCAATCTTACCGCGATTTAAAGGTTTGGCAGGAGGCGGTTAATTTAGCTGAAATTTGTTATCGTTTTACCAAAACCTTTCCCAAAGAAGAACTTTATGGGATGACAACTCAGATACGCCGAGCATCAGTGTCGATAGCGGCAAACATTGCCGAGGGTTATGGACGTAAAACCAGAAGAGAATATATACAATTTTTATACATAGCCCAAGGTTCTCTTAAAGAATTAGAAACTCATTTGTTAATTTCTCAAAAAGTTGAATTAGCTGCTTATGAGGACATCAACCCTATTCTTAATCAATGTGAATTAGTTGGCAAAATTCTATTATCTTTGATTCGTGCGCTTGAAAGTTAGTAAATCCCTACCCTCCACACCCCACACCCTACTCCCTACCCTCCACACCCCACACCCTACACCCCACACCC
>DNGJ01000354.1:10087-16716 GCA_003486305.1 Cyanobacteria bacterium UBA11371 | reverse complement strand
CTACCAGAAGGCGATGTGACTTACGAATTGGTCGATGGTGAGGCAATACCAAAAATGTCACCGAAAAAATTTCATTCTCGGCTTACTAGGGTACTCCTTCAGTTGTTGGATGAATGGTGTGCTGGACGAGGTGAGGTTTGTCCAGAATTAGCGATTAAATTAACTCGAAGAGGTCGAGACTGGGTACCAAGCCCCGATCTTCTGTACATTTCTGCCGCTCGGTTTCCGTCAGACTGGGAGGAAGATGGAGCCTGTTCTGTTCCGCCAGAGTTAGCGATCGAAATTATTTCACCGGGACAAACTTTTGGGGAATTAGCTGCTAAGGCGAGGGATTATTTGGATGCAGGAGTGTTGCGAGTTTGGGTGGTGGATAGTCAAGCGAGAAGCATTACGGTTTTTTATCCAGATGCGCCGCCGCAGACTTATATGGGAGATACTCTGTTAGTTGATTCTCTGTTTGAGGGTTTGGAAATTACGGCACAGCAGGTTTTTGAATTGGCAAGAATACCAGGTTGAAGAAACCGGGTTTTTCCAACAATACCTTCGCCAATTTTCTGCAACGCCCCCCACCCCCACGCTAAAGCATGGGGCTACACAAACAAAGCCCGCCTTCGCGGGCTGAAATTTTTACAGGCTGCGGAGGCAGCCTTTGTTTGTGTAGCGACACCCTTAAGGGTGTCGGATTTTGGCGAAGGTATTATTCAAAAAACCCGGTTTCTGTGCTGAAGTGCGATCGCTCCCCATTACCCCATTATCCCACTTTGCCCGTTTCCAGGGGTGCGCGAACACCCCACAGGTTCTTTTGACTAAACTCTCTTGTGAAGAGCGATCGCTGTTAAAATCTAAACTTAAGCCTTTCTTTTCAATATTATGGGCAACACCTTTGGGCATCTATTTCGCGTCACCACATTCGGCGAGTCCCACGGCGGCGGCGTGGGGGTTACAATCGATGGTTGCCCGCCTCAACTGGAAATTTCAGCAGAGGAAATTCAGGTAGAATTAGACCGCCGTCGCCCCGGACAAAGCAAGATTACCACGCCGCGCAAAGAAGCCGACACCTGCGAAATTCTCTCCGGTACTTTTGAAGGCAAAACCTTGGGGACGCCAATCGCAATTTTAGTGCGAAACTCTGACACCCGCCCTCAAGATTACGACGAAATGGCGGAAAAATATCGCCCCTCCCACGCCGATGCTACCTACGACGCAAAATATGGCATCCGCAATTGGCAAGGTGGCGGACGTTCTTCGGCACGGGAAACAATAGGGAGAGTCGCAGCGGGTGCGATCGCTAAAAAAATCCTCTCTCAATTCGCTAATGTAGAAATAGTCGCCTACGTTAAACGCATCAAAGATTTAGAAGGTATTATCGATCCTGCCACCGTTACCTTGGAACAGGTAGAAAGCAACATTGTTCGCTGTCCGGATTCAGAATCCGCAGAAAGGATGATAGAACTAATAGACCAGGTGCGGCGACAAGGTGACTCTATAGGCGGTGTTGTGGAATGCGTAGCTAGAAATGTACCCAAAGGTTTGGGTTCCCCTGTCTTCGATAAACTAGAAGCAGACTTGGCGAAGGGTGTAATGTCTTTACCAGCTAGTAAGGGGTTTGAAATCGGCTCCGGTTTTGCCGGTACGCTCCTGACTGGCAGCGAACATAACGATGAATTTTATACCGATGAGTTCGGTAATATCCGCACCATAAGCAACCGTTCCGGCGGAATTCAGGGTGGCATTGCCAACGGCGAGAACATTATTATACGTGTGGCCTTTAAACCAACTGCTACCATTCGCAAAGAGCAGCAAACCGTCACCCGTGAGGGTGAAGCAACAACACTGGCAGCCAAAGGACGCCACGACCCTTGCGTATTGCCCAGAGCAGTGCCTATGGTAGAGGCAATGGTTGCTTTAGTGCTATGCGATCATCTGTTGCGGCATCAGGGTCAATGTGGCACTTTAAAGTTCTAAGTTAGAAATGATAACTAACCCTTCTTCCGAATTTGCGATCCAGTTTTGGGGTGTGCGAGGCAGTATACCGACCCCAGGCAATGAAACCGCACGCTACGGAGGCAATACCTCCTGCATAGAAATGCGGATTGGTGGAAAACGCCTGATATTTGATGGTGGTAGCGGTTTACACGTCTTGGGTAGAAGTTTGCTCAAGCACATGCCCCTGGAAGCATACATGTTTTTTACCCACTACCACTGGGATCACATTCAAGGCGTACCTTTTTTTACCCCAGCCTTTGTGCGGGGTAATTGCTTCCACATTTACGGAAGAGTGCCAGATTGTCAAGTATCGATGAAACAGCATTTCATGGAAAGGGTGCTGCATCCAAACTCCCCTGTGCCGCTAGATGGAAAGCTGGAAGCAGACTTGAAGTTTTACGAAATCCAAACGGGGGATGTGGTAAAACTGGGCGATATTACCCTGGAAACAGGGCCGCTGAATCACCCAAATGGGGCGCTGGGATATCGGGTAACGTGGCAGGGACATTCGGTATTTTACTGCACGGATACGGAACATCCCAGCGATCGCATGGATGAAAACGTGTTGCACCTAGCCCAGGACGCCGATGTTTTTATCTACGATGCCATGTACACCGATGAGGAATATTACCACCCGAAATCTCCGAAAGTTGGTTGGGGACATTCAACTTGGCAGATGGGGGCAAAAATAGCCCAGGCGGCGGGTGTGAAGCGATATGTGGTATTTCACCACGAACCGACTCACGACGATAATTTTCTCGATAAAGTGGAGAAAGAAGTCACAGCAGTGTTTCCCAATGCATTGATGGCGCGGGAAGGATTGATTGTCGATGTAATGCAGCAAGATGCTTTGATTAAACATCAAATTACTTAAAGGTCATGACGATAACCCAGGCAAAACCATCGCTACCTTTACCCCCAGGCAGCTTTGGTCTGCCAATTATTGGCGAAACGATCGCCTTTTTGCGCGATGCTGATTTTATCGAAAAGCGCGTCAAGAAATACGGATCGCTGTTTAAAACATCGATTTTTGGGCGTCCAACGATGATCTTGGTCGGCGCGGAAGCAAATCGATTTATTCTTACTAATGACAAGTATTTTGCGATCGCTTGGCCTCAAAGCACTAAAACTTTATTAGGCCCGCTGTCGTTAGCCGTGCAGGAAGGCAGCCAACATCAATCTCGACGCAAGCTACTATCATACGCTTTTCAACCCAAAGCACTGGCGGGTTATTTGCCTTCAATGGAACGCATTACCCTGGAATATTTACAAAAGTGGGAAAAACTTGGCAAGTTAACTTGGTATCCCCAACTGCGAGATTATACTTTTGATGTTGCCAGCACTTTGTTAATCGGTGAAGATTCCAATTCCGAAACCAACATTAGCCAGTTGTTTAAAGATTGGTGCGATGGACTGTTTACAATTCCCATTCCCTTACCTTGGACGAAGTTTGGTCGGGCGCTATATTGCCGAAAAGAAATTCTAGACCATATAGAAAAAATTGTACTGCGCCGCCAAGCCGAACAAAACCCAGGACAAGACGCCCTGGGATTGCTATTGCAAGCCCGCGACGACGAAGGTAACGGCTTGAGTTTGGCTGAATTAAAAGACCAAGTGTTGCTGCTATTATTTGCCGGACATGAAACCCTTACCTCTGCCTTGGGTACGCTGTGTTTGTCCCTTGCACAGCATCCGGAAGTTTTGACAAAAGCAAGGGCAGAAGTTTTGCAAATTGCTTCTGATGGCTGCTTGACGCCGGAAAATCTCAGACAGATGACTTATCTAGAGATGGTTTTAAAAGAAGTGCTGCGACTGGTAGCGCCAGTAGGCGGTGGCTTTCGCAAGGTAGTCAAAACTTGTGAATTTAACGGTTATTCGATTCCTGAAGGTTGGGCGGCACTTTATCAAATTGCCAATACCCATGAAGATAGTTCAATTTATACTAACCCAGAGCAATTCGATCCGGAGCGATTTTCGCCAGAACGAGCTGAAGATAAACAAAAACCTTTTGGTTATCTGCCCTTTGGCGGGGGGATGCGCGAGTGTTTGGGTAAAGCTTTCGCCCAGTTGGTGATGAAAGTATTTGCCGCACATTTGGTTAGGAATTATACCTGGGAATTATTGCCGAATCAAAGTTTGGAATTGATTCGAGTACCGACACCGCACCCGCGAGATGGTTTGCAGGTGAATTTTCGGCGATTTTAGTTATTATTAACGCAAGTTGCTAATTGCTAATTGCTAATTGCTAATTGCTAATATAGAATTTTTACTAACTTTAGCCATTAGCCATTAGCCATTAGCGATTAGCTGCTATGCATGAGATAACTAGCAAGTTGCGTTAATTAATAAATAACCCGATGAAAAACCGTCGCTGGATTTGGTTTTTTTCCTTAATGTTCTGTTCGCTGGTTGTCTTCACCAACGGTTTCAAAAGTTAACAATTGCTTAACCTGATGCTTCGCTCCTAGCCACCAATTGCTGAGTCCAATATGCAAAAGCTAATTGTTTTTAAGATTGGTAAAGGCAGTTTTAAGCGGGGCTTTCCCGTGACTCTTCAGATTGGTGAAGAGGGAAAGCAACCAGTCGTGGAGGTTCGCGGTCGTTTCCCCCCAGATTCACAGATTCCTGACCTGTATTATCAATGGCAATCGAAATACAAAGGCGACAGGCAGATTACTGTTGCGCCAAATCAAACGAACAATTATTCCAGTGTAGAAGAGTGCCAAGATGCTGCTTCTAAGTTAGAGGAGCGTCTGCAAGAATGGTTCGACCAGCCTCCCATGCAAAAGTTGCTGGCGTCGGTGCTAAAGAAAGTTAATGAGGAAGATGAAGCGCGGATTGTTCTTCAGACCCAGAACGTACAACTGCAAAAGCTCCCTTGGCACTTGTGGAACCTACTAGAATGGTTTCCCAAGGCTGAAATTGTTTTGGGTAGCGAGTATGCCCCACCGCCAAAGCCGCTTAGCAGCCCGGTAAAAATCCTGGCAATTTTGGGCAATACAGAGGGGATTGATGTTGAGGAAGACAGGAAAGCGCTGAGTCAGCTACGGGGAGCAAGTGCCACTCTGCTAAACCAGCCTAAACAAGAAGAACTTGATAAACATCTGTCGAACAAACCCTGGGATATTTTGTTTTTTGCTGGTCACAGTTGCAGCGGAAAAATTCAGATTAACGACAGAGAGAGTTTATCGATCAAAGACTTGCGATCGCTCAAGGATGCGGTGAAAAACGGTTTGAAGCTGGCAATCTTCAATTCTTGTGATGGATTGGGATTGCTAGCACACATTGCAGATGTCGGAATACCGAGCGCGATCGCAATGCGAGAACCCGTACCAGATCGGGTAGCGCAGAAATTTCTGCAATATTTCCTCACGCATTTTTCTCAAGGAAAATCGCTGCATCAAGCTGTCAGGAAAGCGCGGGAAATGTTGCAGGGTATGGAAACAGAATTTCCCTGTGCTTCTTGGCTACCCGTAATCTGCCAAAATCCCGCCGCAGGGACGCTCACCTGGACGAAGCCTCAACGCTTACCTGTCAAAATTGGCGCGGGATTATTGGCTACTCTGGCTGTCGCTAGCATCGTTTTCATTGCGCCTCGTTCCATCTCAATTAAGCCTAAGAGCGAACAAAAACCCTTTGCTGAATTCGCAGAGCGCGAGAAAATTCCGTTTGGTATCTGGCATTATGGAGGTAGTACCGCTTGGGCATCGATTCGAGGCATTGCGGATAAAAAAATTAAAGCAGAAATGCCTGGGTTTCAAATTACTTACAAACAAGATCCGCTTGAACTACCTAGTTCTAAGAACGGCATCAAGATGTTGATTGAAGGTCGTTTAGCCTTCGCCCAGTCCTCCCGTCCTATAACTAACGAAGAAGTTGCCTTTGCGAATAAACGAGGAGTCACCATCAAGCAAATTGCTGTTGCTTACGATGCCGTAGTTGCGGTTGTTCATCCCAGCTTAAATGTCCAAGGCTTAACCGTTGAACAATTGGTGGGAATTTACAAAGGCAAGTATAGAAACTGGCGCGAAATTGGTGGCCCAAACTTAAAGATTAAACCCTACGAAAACGGTTTAGGGGGTGGCGCTCCCACAATCGTCAAGCGTTATTTTTTAAGCGGAGAAGATTTTGGTAATAATATTAGTTTTTTCCAAACTCCAAGTGATGCAATTCGCCAAGTCGGCAACCCTAAAAATGAAGTTGAACGAGGTGGAATTTATATCGCGTCCGCCAGAACGTTAATCGGTCAGTGTAGCGTTAAGCCGCTGCGAATTGCTAAAGATAGAAACAGCGAATTTGTTGCTCCCTACGAGGGCGAACTTATCCCAGCGTCAGCATGTCTGAAGCAACGCAATCAACTTAATCGGGAAGCAATTAGAACGAATCAATATCCACTGGTAAGACAGATTTATGTTGTAGTCAGGCAAGATGGTTCAATTGAAACTAAAGCTGGTGAGGCTTATGCTTCGCTACTTCTGACTCAGGATGGACAACGGCTGATTCAGGATGCTGGCTTTGTGCCAATGCGCTTGCTTGAGAAACAAAAATAGTTTTATTTGTCCTCGGTTAGTTACGCTTCAGATTGGAGGCAGAGCCTCCAAACCCTCGTTCCCAGGCTCCAGCCTGGGAACGAGATCTAGAGG
>DNGJ01000354.1:0-9703 GCA_003486305.1 Cyanobacteria bacterium UBA11371 | reverse complement strand
ATCTAGAGGCTCTGCCTCGAAGAATGTTGTAGGGACACGGCAGGAGAAATCTTCTGTAAAAGCGAACATTTTACGATCGCCGTGTCCCGACGCTTCAAACCAGATTTCTAAAATCGTCGTTGGTAATATTATGTTTGGTTGCTTCGTGTTGTAACTTTGGGGGCGGGTTTATTTAAGTTATTTGTTTGTGCCAAAGAAAACTGGTAAAACCCGACCCTACTATACGCAACCGATACACCCGGACAGGATATAATTCCTGGCTAAGGATACTCTTCCTCTTGATAGTCAGAGGTATCAAATAATTCGCTGCTGGTAACTGCACCGACTAATGTTTGCTTGGCTCTTTCCAAATACGGATCTGCCAAATCTGCTTCATTTTCCAGCTTGATTCCCTCAGTGAAAAAGTGTTCAAATCCCCGCTTCATTCGCCGTCCCCGCATTGTATGTTTGTCAAGCGCATAATCGGGAATTTCCAGATGCGGTAAATTTCCACTGTAATAAACTACTGTTGCATGGTCTACGATGCGCGATTTTTTCGCTCGGACTAATAGCAGAATACCGTGGATTAAAAACAGCCGTTCAGGATGATGTTTTTCGTCTTTTTTCTTGCGTTGCGCTACCCACATTTGATACAATGACCATATGACGGCAGGTAACATCGGTTCGGCTAATCCGATATCCTCCGCAACAATAATTCGCATTCGTTTCCAAACATACTCTCCATACCCGCTTTTATCTAATTCTGTTCCCCAGTACAAAGCTTCTGCTTCTATCCCGCGCCGAATTGATTTTTGCAACGCTGAAGCTACTTCCGAAAAGTTATAACCGTTCGTAGTTTTGAGCAGCATGGATTTTGTCGGCTATTTATTGTTAGCAGGTATTGTAGCATTTAATTAGTATTTGTGTACTATTAACCGGGCGGGAACGCAAGGCAGACGAGAAACGGTAAAGCCTGATACAACTCGATGTACAGGTCTGATAAAATATAAAGCTGGCTTTGATAGCGACCGACACCCGCTCCGATTGAAACGATCGCAGAGGGGAAATTTTGCAGTTGCTGATATTGAAAGTCTCTAAAGCCGTGTAATCTACCTGTAAAAATTAATTATGACCGATCAGATTCGCTTCTTGATGTGCGCCCCCGACCACTACGACGTGGATTATGTGATTAATCCTTGGATGGAGGGGAACATACACAAATCATCGCGCGATCGCGCGGTAGAACAGTGGCAAAAGCTACACCACGTTCTCAAAGACCACGCAATAGTCGATTTAGTCAAACCCCAAATCGGTTGGCCCGATATGGTATTTACCGCCAACGCGGGTTTGGTATTGGGAAAAAATGTCGTTCTCAGTCGTTTTTATCACAAAGAACGTCAGGGAGAAGAACCTTATTTTAAAGAGTGGTTCGAGTCGCAAGGCTATACAGTTTACGAATTGCCGAAAGACTTGCCATTTGAAGGCGCAGGAGATGCTTTACTCGATAGAGAAGGACGCTGGTTGTGGGCGGGATACGGCTTTAGGTCGGAACTCGACTCGCACCCTTATCTGGCGAAATGGTTGGATATCGAAGTGCTGTCGCTGCGTTTAATCGATGAGCGTTTCTATCACTTGGATACCTGCTTCTGTCCGCTTGCAGGTGGCTATTTACTCTACTATCCTCCCGCATTTGATTCTTACTCGAATCGCATGATTGAAATGCGAGTTCCCGCTGAAAAACGGATTGCGATCGCAGAAGCAGATGCGGTAAATTTCGCTTGCAATGCGGTCAACGTGGACAGCGTTGTGGTGATGAACAAGGCGAGTGATAGTCTCAAGCAGCGTTTGGCTGATGCTGGGTTTAGGGTAATTGAAACGCCGCTGACGGAATTCCTTAAAGCAGGCGGTGCGGCTAAGTGCTTGACCCTGCGCGTCACCGAACCCGTACAAGTCGAAGTCCACGCCAACGTGTCGGTAGAAAGTCGCACGATTCGGTTGGAAGGACACCTGCTGGATTCGGGTTTGATCAACCGCGCCCTAGATTTAATTGTGGACAATGGCGGTAGCTTCCAGGTACTCAATTTTAATTTAGGCGAACAGCGGCAAAGTACTTCGGCGGCAGATGTGAAGGTATCTGCACCGTCTCACGACATCATGGAAGAGATCGTCACCCAGTTGATCGACTTGGGTGCGGTACCGCCGCCGCAAGAAATTTGCGATGTTAATCTCGAACCTGTAATCCAAGCTGGTGTAGCGCCAGATGACTTCTACGTGACGACGATTTATCCTACCGAAGTGCGGGTGCATTGCGAGTGGGTGAAGGTGCAAAATCAGCGCATGGATGGCGCGATCGCTGTAAACTTCACTCCAGATGGCCCAATTGCAAAATGCAAGTTGCTGCGAGATCTAGAAATCGGCGACCACGTAATCGTCGGCGTAGAAGGGATTCGCACCGTCCGCAAAACCGAATCGCGGGAACAACGCAATACCCAAGAATTCACCTTTATGGGATCTGGTGTTTCCAGCGAACGCCGCGTAGAATTAGTGGTCGAACAAATTGCTTGGGAATTGCGCCAAATACGCGATCGCGGTGGTAAAGTCGTCGTTACGGCTGGCCCGGTAGTAATTCATACCGGCGGTGCGGAACATTTATCCCGTTTGATTCGCGAAGGTTACGTGCAAGCATTGTTGGGTGGCAATGCGATCGCTGTCCACGACATGGAACAAGCGATGATGGGCACTTCCTTGGGCGTGGATATGAAACGCGGCGTCGCCGTCCGAGGCGGACACCGCCACCACTTGAAGGTGATTAATTTAATTCGCCGCTACGGAAGCATTGCTAACGCCGTCGAGAAAGGCATCATCACCAGCGGCGTTATGTATGAATGCGTCCGCAACAACGTACCGTTCTGCCTTGCGGGTTCGATTCGCGACGATGGCCCATTGCCGGATACGCAAATGGATTTAATTAAAGCACAGCAAGAATATGCCCAATTATTGCAAGGGGCAGAAATGATTTTGATGCTGTCTTCGATGTTACATTCCATTGGCGTCGGGAATATGACCCCCGCTGGCGTCAAGATGGTGTGCGTGGATATTAACCCGGCGGTGGTGACAAAATTGAGCGATCGCGGTTCAATTGAATCGGTTGGTGTCGTCACCGATGTCGGTTTATTCCTCAGTTTGTTGGTGAAACAGTTGGATAAATTGACCAGTCCGTATCATTTGACACAGACAATTTAAAGATCGCTAATTGCTAATTGCTAATTGCTAATTGCTCAGGAGAATATTTTTCGGTTCTACAACTAGCCATTAGCGATTAGCAACGCCCAAGTTTATAACTAGCAACTTGCGCTATCTACTCAATTGTGGGGATGGGGCGATGCTGGTAAAATTACGGTAAAAGTCGTGCCTACACCCACTTCGCTTTCAAATGCGATCGCTCCTTGATGTAACTCTACTGCTTTTTTAACAATTGCCAGTCCCAAACCAGTTCCTTTAATTTCCCCTACATTACTGCATCGGTGAAACGCTTCAAACAGTTTTTCTTGGTCTTGTTTTGGGATACCAATGCCAGAATCTCGAACGCGGAAAATTACTATTGGGTAATTGGTAATTGGTAATTGGTAATTCTCCTGGAGTCGCGGAGTTACCTGCTCTGCTTTCTCCCAGTAATCTAGTTCTAAACGCACTTCGCCGCCCTTGGTAGAATATTTAATCGCATTGGAAATTAAATTAGAAAGGATGTGCTGTAATAGCCTTTGATCTATAACCGCAACAGATTTTGTCGAAGAGCAAACAAAGGTGATGCGGTGCTTTTCCTCGCTTAACTGAAAGTGTTCCACCAAATGGCGGCAGAATTCTCTTAAATTCAGCGGGGCGGGATTAAACTTTAATTGATCGGATTCTGCTCTACCGATGATTAGCATATCTTCAATCAACTGGTTCATACTTTGGCTGGCAGATTTCATTAAATCCAGGCATTTTATTTGTGTTTCTTCGTCTAACTTGCTGCTCAATTCTAGTAATTTCGCCGAACCTACAATCGCGCTCAAAGGGTTACGTAACTCGTGGGCTGCGATCGAAACATATTTAGTTTGGCGAGAAGCTTTTTGTTCGGCTGTTTCCAAAGCTTGACGCATTTTTGTTTCTAATTCGTGTCGGTGCAGGGCAATTTCAATCGTTACGTATAAATCTTTTTGTTGGAAAGGTTTGATAATATAGCCGAAAGGGTCTGTTAGTTTGGCTCGCTTTAAGGTTTCTTCATCGGCATAAGCTGTTAAAAATACCGTTGGAATATGGAAACGAGTGCGAATTTTTTCCGCAGCCGCTATCCCATCCATATCCCCTTCCAATACAATATCCATCAGCACCAAATCCGGCTGATTTTCGGCTGCTTTTTCAATCGCTTCTTCCCCATTAGTCACAATCGCCGTAACCTCGTACCCCTGCTTTTTCAAGCTAAAGGCTATCGCCTCGGCTACAATTGCTTCATCTTCTACCACTAAGATCTTTTTTTCACCCATTGCTTTAAACTCTCCGGCGGTAATTTAATTCAGAAAACCCTAGCTTAAATCGCGTCCCCCGATAATTCTCAATTTCCAGAACGCCCTTGAGCTGACGGGTCAGCATTCGGACTAAGCGGAGTCCTAATGTTTCTGCGGTTTCTATATTAAAATTCTTGGGTAAGCCAATTCCATTATCGCTAACAACTAAATGAAATTTCATCACCTCGTCGCGGAACAATTCAATACTAATTTGCCCTGGTATTCCTTGAGTAAAAGCATATTTCAGCGAGTTAGAAACGAGTTCATTAACAATTAAACCACAAGGAATGGCTGTTTCTATATTAAGCGAAGCTTCAGCTACGTTAAGTTTTAGTTCAATCGCATTAGAGTGGTTGCCAAAAAATTGAACCAAATTAGTTGCGAGATCTTTAATGTATTTAGCAAAGTCGATTTTGTCTAAATATAGTGACTGATACAATTGCTCGTGAATTAGCGCCATCGAACGAATGCGGATCTGGCTTTCTCGAAACAGGGCGATCGTCTGGGGATCGTCAAGGTATTGAGCTTGGAGTTCGAGCAAGCTAGAAATTACCTGCATGTTGTTTTTGACGCGATGGTGAATTTCTTTGAGCAATACTTCTTTTTCGTGGAGGGAAGCTTGAATTTGCACTTCGGCAATTTTGCGATCGCTCACATCTTCAGCAATTCCCGCTATGCGATAAAGTTTACCAAACTCATCTTTGATCGGAAAACCCCTCGCCCAGATCCAGCGAATTGAACCATCGGGGCGGAGGATGCGATATTCATTGCTGGTAGACTCTCCTTTTAGTTGTTTAGCGATCGCACCAAGCACGGCTTCTCGGTCTTCCGGATACACTGTTTCTATCCAAAATTGCGGCTCTCCATTAGCTTGTTCGATCGGGCGTCCCCAAATTTTCTCATAAGCTGGACTGACGTAGAGTAATTGGTTATCTTCTGGAGACGCTAGCCAAAACAGATCGGCGATATTTTCTGCCATTTGGCGAAACTTTTCTTCGCTTTCGCATAAAGCGTTTTCGGCTCGTTTGCGCTCGGTGATATCCCGCAATGAGATAATACAGACCGATTTTCCTTCCCATTCGGCTGGTGCGACGTGCATTTCTCCAATGCCGATTTCTCTATTTGGGCGCAGAATTGTTAATTCAATCGTATCGTTTTTTACAGCAGGCCATCCCAACTCAACGCCGATTAAATCTTCAGGTTCGTAACCGAAAATTTTGCCCGCCGCAGGGTTAGCAAACAGCACCCGACCCCGACGGTTTACAATTAACAAACCGTCTAACAGATTAGCGACAATTGTTTGCAATCGCGCTTCGCTATCGCAGAGGGTGGAAATTATTGCTTGGAGGCGTTTTTCACTTTCTCGCAATGCGGCTTCTGTTTTTTTGCGATCGCTGATATCTTGATCGATCCCAGCAATACGGTAAACTTGTCCTGTGCGATCGCGGATGGGAAAGCAACTGGATCTGATCCAACGCATCTCGCCTTCACGGCGCAGGATACGATATTCTTGCTCGTACTGACCCGGGTCTTTAGCTTTCAAAGCGGCGATGATGCGATCGCGGTCTTCTGGATGGATAATAGCATCTAAAAAATATTCAGGCGCAGCGCATAGATCGGCACGAGAAAGTCCCCAAATCTTTTCGCACGCTGGAGAAACATAGATAATCTGCCTTGTTTTAGCATCGATCGTCCAGAAAATACTATCAATATTTTCTGTTAGTTGTTGAAATAGTTGCTCGCTTTCGAGCAACGCCGTCTCTACTCGCCGACGTTCTGCAATTTCTTGCTGTAATTGCTCTTTTAGCGCCGCTATTTCAGCCGTGCTATCTTTTACTTTAATTTCTAGCCGATATTTAGTTTTTTGGCGTTCCGCGATTGTCTTAAATAAACCGCGAACGAACCTGCAAATCTGACAAAGCGCAATATCAATCATCAGTTAAAAGGTCAAGCAGCGATTTACCCCCTATTTTAATTTATTTAATCCTAAAAAAATGGCTGACAAGGTTCCAGAAACTCGGATTTCTCCTTGAGCTATTGTTTCCATAACTTGAGAAAGCGGCACTAATACCACTTCAATCTCTTCTGTAGCGTCTAGCTGCTGAAATCCCAATGGTCGAACATCTTTCGCTAAAAACAGATGAATAGTATTAGTATCTTTAATCGGATTATCGTAAAGCGTTCCCAAAAAAATCATCTCTTGGGGAACATAACCCGTTTCTTCGATCAGTTCTCGCCGCGCTGCTGTTTCGGCGCTTTCTAATTTTGGATTAAAGCTTCCGGCGGGAAGTTCTAATAATATTTCACCTGTCGCGTGTCTGTATTGGCGAACAAAAACTATTTCTTGGTTGCAAGTTATCGCCAATGTTAAAACAATATCCGGGCGAATCAGGACAAAGAAGTCATCGATTGTTTTACCGTTTGGCAATGCAACTTTATCTTGTCTTATTTTAAACCATTGATTTTCAAAAACGAATTTTGATTTCAGGATTTTCCACTTTTCGAGCATGGGTAATTGCTAATTGCTAATTGCAAGCTTGCTAATTGGTAATTGGTTACGTAGGGTGCGTTAACGCAGTGTAACGCAGCTCCAAAATATTTGGATTTGCTGCGTAAGCCCTATGGTTAATTGCTAATAGTAAACCCTTGGGGGATACTATCAGCGATCGCGCGTGCCAATTTCCTTTGTTCTGTTCCACTTTTCGTTCATAAGTCGTTTGGAGTTTGAATCTTGTCCTGACTACGAACTGATTGTAAACCTTGTCGTAGAGTTAGACCAGCTTTAGTTGCCAGTTGGTGTGCCGCCTGATGGGCAGCCATTAAAACTATATTAAAACCTTCGGGTTGTAACTCTTGTAAAGATAGGATTTTACAGGGTTGCGATCGCAAAAATAAATCGGCTAATTCTTTTAACGGTGGTGACTGTAATTCTTTAACATACCGTTGAGCATTTTTCAGCCCCAATTCAATCACCAACAGCTTAATTTGCAGCGTATTAACCGCAGTATGATCGCTAATCAACCCAATAGATTTTTGCCCTTTATTTCCCACTTCTTCTAGCCCTTTAATTGCTGCCAAAATCTCGGCAGTCGTCGAGTTTTCGCAATTTTCCAAAGCATAGCTATATTGTTGCCATTCGAGACTGAAATTGTTTTTATCTGATTCCATATCAAATAAAGAACGTTGCAAAATAACAACACCAGCGCCCGAACCAACCGCATCTAGGGGTGCAGGATGTCCGCCGTCAACAACTACCCAAATATCAGGTTCAAAAGTTTTCAACAAGCTGATACCTGTACGTTCTTGGGGAGTGACGGTGCGTGAGATTTCGCTTTCATAATTCATGGGTAATTGGTAATTGGTAATTGGTCATTGGTAATTGGCTAATTGCTAATAGCAAACCATTCGGTAATACTATCAGCGATCGCGCGTGCCAATTTCCTTTGTTCTGTAGGATTCATCAACCATTCAAATTCAAAAGGATTGCTCATAAATCCCAATTCCAATAATACCGATGGTGCGGATGCGGGACGCGCGAGGGCGAGGTTATTCCAAAACACGCCGTAGGAAGGACGATTGAGTTTTCCCACCAAACGATCGTGCAAAAACATCGATAAACTATGAGCTTGCGGATGATACCAAAACATACCGATGCCTTTAGTATTAAAAGCATCGCCGTTGTCGGGTAAAGAATTATAGTGAATCGAGAGAGCGATCGCAGGTTCCTCTCTATCAATTATTGCTACCCGTTCTGGTAAAGACAATGTTCGGTCGTCTTCCCGCGTCATAATTACCGTCGCACCCCGCGCCACTAATTCATCGCGAATCAGTTTCGATACGGTAAGGTTAACATCTTTTTCCAGATAACCCGTAGGTCCCGCCGCGCCAGATTCCCTCCCCCCATGTCCCGGATCTAGTAATATTTTAATTCCAGATAAGGGTTTTTCTGCTGTTTTGGCACTGTTAGGAGGATAGCGCAGGGTTAATACTAAACTCGTGCCATCGTATCGCAGTTTATAACCCCACTGCTGCTGAGATTTAAGGTTAAAAGTATATTGCACTCGATCGGGTGCAATTTGTTGCCAATCGAGGCGGGAAATAATCGGATCGTCATCTTGGCGAATAATATCGGTTTGGGCGGTGGTATTGTGGAGAGTCAGGGTGAGAATGCGATCGCTCTGCTGTACGCTGACGGGTACGGGTACTTGCAGCGGAAACACCACTTCTGTCGCCCCAGCAACGCGACGAGTCGTGATGCTACGAATAATAGAACGCGGCGGCACCGAACTTTGAGAAATCCGCACTTCTTCAAAATTTATCCATCCGCCGTAATCGAGTCGCACCCAATCGCCTTCCCTTCCGGTAATCGATGCTTGGGTTCCTTTTGGTAGCGGAGTGAGGCGAGAATAATTAGTACCGGGTCCCGTTCTCGCAATTCCCCCATCAACAATTACCTCGGCAATTTCTAGTTGAGTCGGCGAGAGAATTTTAATATTACCTTGCCCGATTTCGCTAATTGTTTTGCCGTTTATAGTTAGTTGAAACTCGGGGCGTCCCAATTCTCCGGGCGACTTTGCCGTCGCACATCCTTGATAGTTACTGCTGCGGGGAATGTTTTGAGTTGTGACTGAATTGGGCAGATTTTGACCAACTAAGGCGGCAGAATTGGGAGGCAGAATAACCCTGGCAGGTTGAGCAGTTAAAGCAATGGTTTGATTTGCCAATTTTACATTTACCGTGGCATTTGCGGGTGCGATCGCGCTAAAACAAATCGCTTCCCCCGACATTCTGGCAATATCCACCCTTGGGGTTAAAGAATCTTTCCCAAATGTCAACCCCACCGGCGGACTCGGTTGTGTCGATAACCGGGTTACTTTAATTCGTCGTTGTTGGTTTCGGTAGCGAAACGTAAAGAAATTATCGCCAATTCTTAGGGGAAAACTAGGAGCAAAATGACCCGCCGGACTCCGTTGAATTGTCCTGCCATTTACCAGAACTCTCCCCGAAGGCGGGGCAGTTCCAATAAAGAAAATCCGGTCAGATGTCGTTCTGTGATTATTCGGCGGATACGCCAGGTACAAAGGTTGTGCTGCCAAGGTTGGAGAAGCGATCGTAGTTGCGATTGTTACTATTCCTAAGATTGTTTTCATTGTTTTGCTCATTGCTAATTGCTCATT
>DNGJ01000548.1:8304-8452 GCA_003486305.1 Cyanobacteria bacterium UBA11371 | reverse complement strand
ATCAGTTCTTGAGTCATAAATTGCTTGACAGATTCAGCATATGATGATTATACAAAAACTCTCGGTGAGTAGGTGGATACGAATAAACATACAGCGGATTGCACACGAATGAAGTACAGCCTTTTGGCTTGAATGCAATAGCGGCACC
>DNGJ01000548.1:3308-8073 GCA_003486305.1 Cyanobacteria bacterium UBA11371 | reverse complement strand
GGTGCCGCTATTGCATTCAAGCCGTATGAGGTACGGCTGCAATCCGCTATAACACCAAAATCCCCGACTTCTCTAAGAAGTCGGGGATTTAGTTCACCTTAATACTACATCAAACTGAAATCCGCACCAGAAATCGCCGACGCGGAAACTCCATTCAAAACTGCCAACAATTCACCGCTGCTGGCGATAGTAATTAAAGCACCAGTACCGCCTTGAGTAATATTCAGCGAGTTAAAATTCAACCCTCCACTTAATGCTAAGAAATCTTGACCATCTTGGAAATCGAGGATAGTATCGGTGCCAAAAGTAGGGGCGAGGACAAAGCGATCGCTTTCCGTCCCCCCAATCAAAGTATCATTACCCAAATCCCCGCTGAGGAAGTCATTACCGCTACCACCAGTCAAACTATCATTATCCCTGCCGCCGTAAAGCGTATCGTTACCAATGTCGCCGGAGAGAATATCAAACCCTTGATTGGCAGTGATGAAATCATCTTCCTGCCCGCCATATATTGTATCATCGCCCAAGTCGCCGTACAGCGAATCAAACCCTTGATTGCCAAACAGCAAATCGCTATCTTTACCACCCCAAACAAAATCATTCCCCCGATCTCCATACAGGGTATCATTTTGCTGATTGCCGTAAAGAATGTCATTATCTTGTCCGCCAAATAGCAGGTCATTGTTATCGTTACCAAATAAGGTATCGTTTCCGGCGTTGCCGTACAAAGTATCGTTACCGAAATTGCCTGATAAGTTATCGCTTCCACCCACACCAAAGACTAGATCGTTACCCGCCAAAGCATCGCCGACATCATTGGCATCGGTTAAAGTGACAACATCGTCGTTGGGAGAAAAACTATTAGAAACAGGCGCAACAAATTCAAACGCACCTATATCGATTCTTCCATCTGTACGACCTGTGCCGCGCTGATCTGTATTCAATCCGGCAACGCTTCCACCTGCATTAATTGCTGGACTTCCTGGCAGTAAAGCATGGGTGAGAATGCCGTTACCGTTGTTTTGTAAAGGCCCTAATAAAGGGTCGGCAATCGTAACACCCGCAGTAATGTTGGTGTCGTTGGGGTCGTTGGTTAATTTACCTTGGAATTGGATGTTATTTCCCCGGTCAATTAATTGACGATCTGTGTGTTGCCAAATCCTGGCTGGATTTCCGGCTGTATTATTGGCGAAAATTGAATTTTGTGCCGAGACGGGTTTCTGTCCGCCGGTAAAAATTCCTCCGCCATATTCACCGGCGAAGTTGTTCGCGACGGTCGTGTTAATAATACTGCTGGTCGAGTAATTTGCCATGCCGCCACCCCGACCAGAAGTGCCGTTTGCCGCTTGCGCCCGGTTTCCAGAAATTGTACTGTTGATAATCGTAGTTGTCTGGGTGGGGTCGTTATTAACTAAGAACAATCCCCCGCCTTGAGATTGGGCGAAGTTGTTGGCGAAGGTCGAATTTCTGATCGTTAGGTTGCTGTTATCGTGCCGGATGCCGCCGCCTTTTCCCAGCCCACCTGCGGGAATATCGAAGGCACTATTATTGATAAAGGTGCTACCTTCAATAAACACTTGATCTGGTGGATAGGCATACAAATATGCCCCGCCTCCATCTAAACCGCGATTGCCTTCAAACCAACTATTGCGAATCAAAATTGTACCGGAGTCTGGATCGTTATCGTGGGAAGCGCCGTCGGTTAAAATTGCGCCGCCGAAGCCAAAGAAAGGTGTGATGGTACTGGTAGTAACGGCTTCGTTATTAATAAAGACTGAATTGTCTACGGTTAAAGGGCCTAAAAGGCTGTTGATCGCCCCACCATTGACGCCTTTATTATTAGTAAAGCGGCTACCTATTACGGTCATACTGGCTTCGGTATCGCCAGCGATCGCACCCCCACCCCGTTCGCTTCGCGCCGCCGTTCCTTCGTTGTTATCGAAGCTGCTATTTACAAAGGTGCTGGTACTGCGATACCCGGTAAAAACTGCCCCGCCAAATCCGGCAAAGTTATTCCTAAATTGGCTATTTTCAACGTTTAAAACGCTTTGAAATCCCGTCAAAATTGCCGCCCCAGCACTCGTAGCGCGGTTGTTCGGATCTGCACCCAACCTGCCATTAGCCAGGGTAAGATTTCTCAAGGTAAAATTAACGCCATTTTGCACGTTAAAAATGCGACTGGCATTATTACCGCTGATGGTTAAATTACCGACACCAGCGCCATCAATTATCAAGTTTTTATCCAGATTGAATTGACCGCTAGTGAGGTTAATTGTCTGATTCGCCAGCGTGGGAGAAAATCGAATTGTAGTACCCGGTGCGGCGGAGGTAATTGCTTGCCTTAACGACCCAGAACCGCTATCATTGTTGTTGGTAACTTCGATAACGTTTAAAACGCTGTTGTAGGCTGCGATCGCTTCCCTTTTTAACGGAATTTGAGCGACGATTTCTCCCGTTTTAAACTCTAAATTCCAATCCCCATCTAAAGCAGAACTGCCAGTTAAATTCGTCGAGGCGGCAATATTTGCCCCAGTTAACTTACCAAGTGCTGCAACAAATCCTGCCCCATCCCCTGCGGCAACGTTACACCCATAAAGTAAAATATTAGCTTTTTCAGTCAGTGCGTTTCCCCATTGCTGCAACTGACCTTGGTAGTGCTTTAAAGTATCGATGTTGAGAATAGTATTGCCCAGATACAAGTGTCCGGAACTACCGTGGGAAAAGATATGTACTGATTCAGCTTGTCCGTACCGAGTGGTAAATGCTTGTAGTGCGGTTGATATTTGCGCGATTCCATCGAGATGGCGCTCAACAAAATATACTTGCACCCCTGGTAAAACCCCTAGAGCTAAAATTTGGGGGTTGTCTATGCCATAGTCAATAATGACAATGCTTTTGAGAGTTTTTGTCTTGTTTTTGCAGTGAGGATTTGCGATTGCCGTAGTCATTATAAATACTCCAGGTGTACTTACCCACTTATTCGGGTCTGGAGTCAGGGCATCGGGAACCCAAGACAAGAAATTTGTCAACCGTATTAGGTGATTAAAATCACAGCAAAAAAACAAAACCCGCAGATGGTGATTTTCCCTGCCTGGATTTTCCATCGGTGGTAGGGGCACGGCATGTATAAAATCTGCACAACGGCGACGGGTTTTGCTGCCTTGCCCCGAATCGTGTACAAACCAAACCCGGTGGGGGCACGGCGTGTATAAAATCTGGAGTGGTGGAAAAGATTTTGCTGCCTTGCCCCTACTGGTTAATATCGCCAACGCGGTGGGGGCACGGCGTGTATAAAATCTGCACAACGGCGACAGGTTTTGCTGCCTTGCCCCGAATCGTGTACAAACCAAACCCGGTGGGGGCACGGCATGTGTAAAATCTGCACAACGGCGACGGGTTTTGCTGCCGTGCCCCTACTGGTAATTACCGCCAACCCGGTCGGGGCACGGCGTGTATAAAATCTGGAGTGGTGGAAAAGATTTTGCTGCCGTGCCCCTACTGGTTAATATCGCCAACGCGGTGGGGGCACGGCATATGTAAAATTTGCACAAGGGCAAATATTTTCCTGCCGTGCCCCTACGGATGCGATGTCAAATTGAGATTTGAACGCAACTCGGCTACAGGTTAAAATCGCAGTCTGACCCTAAAAATTCCTTCAACCCGTCCGATGGCAGAAACTCTTTTTTTCAATGCATTGCGCGAAGCTATTGATGAAGAAATGGCACGCGATCCTGCTGTATTTGTCCTTGGTGAAGACGTGGGACACTACGGCGGTTCCTACAAAGTGACAAAAGATCTCTACAAGAAATACGGCGATCTGCGCCTATTAGACACCCCCATCGCTGAAAATAGCTTTACGGGGATGGCAGTAGGTGCGGCAATGACCGGATTGCGCCCGATTGTAGAAGGCATGAATATGGGCTTTTTGCTGCTGGCGTTTAACCAAATTTCCAACAATGCTGGGATGCTGCGCTATACTTCCGGCGGTAATTTCAAAATTCCGATGGTGATTCGCGGTCCCGGTGGCGTTGGACGCCAGTTGGGAGCAGAACACTCGCAACGCCTAGAAGCATACTTCCAAGCGGTTCCCGGCATCAAAATTGTCGCCTGTTCGACGCCTTACAATGCCAAAGGGTTGTTGAAATCGGCGATTCGCGACGATAATCCAGTTCTGTTCTTTGAACATGTCCTGCTTTACAACTTAAAAGAAAACCTGCCAGAAAAAGAGTACCTGCTGCCTTTAGATAAAGCAGAAGTCGTGCGAAAAGGGAAAGATGTTACCATCCTTACCTACTCGCGGATGCGTCACCACGTGATGCAGGCGGTGAAAACTCTAGAAAAAGAGGGGATAGATCCAGAGGTGATTGACTTAATTTCCCTCAAACCTTTGGATATGGAAACCATCGGCGATTCGATTCGCAAAACTCACCGGGCGATTATTGTGGAAGAATGCATGAAATCCGGCGGGATTGGCGCAGAATTAAGTGCTTCGATTAGCGATCGCTTATTCGACGAACTCGACGCCCCCGTCTTGCGCCTATCTTCCCAAGATATCCCCACTCCATACAACGGCATGTTAGAACGCCTGACCATCGTACAGCCAGAGCAAATTGTCGAAGCAGTACAAAAAATGGTAGCGCTGCGAGTTTAGAGTAGGGACGGGTTTAACTTTCATATCTCGTGGTTCGACTTAATTGGCAGGTATTACCCGCCCCTACTAGGGGTATGGGTCAAGTGTAATTTTGACGGGCGAGGGGCGGGTTTA
>DNGJ01000548.1:0-3076 GCA_003486305.1 Cyanobacteria bacterium UBA11371 | reverse complement strand
TTATTTAAATTGTCTGTTGGAGTTTAAGCTTGTTTGGTAAAACCCGCCCCTACATTTACGCCCCATTTCCCTTGCCTGGGGATGACGCGATCGCAACCAAAACGTATTATCATATCATTTGTCGCGGCGGGTTGTTGTATGGGAAAACAGCGTTCCTTGTTGGCTCTGATTGTGGTTTTGCTGATTGCGTCTGTTGTAGCGATCGCTCAATTTCCCCTTAAGTTGGGTCTAGACCTGCAAGGCGGATCGGAAATCACTTTGCAGGTTAAGCAGTCTGACCAAGGTAGACAAATTACCTCAGAAGAACTAGACGCCCTGCAAAAAGTAATCGAAAACCGAGTCAACGGTTTGGGCGTATCGGAAGCGGTGGTACAAAAGGTCGGGAATAACCAGCTATCGGTACAATTACCGGGAACTAAAGACCCCGCCGAAGCAGAACGCATTTTAGGCGGCACGGCGCAGCTGGAATTTCGCCAGGAAGCGAACAAACCGGAAATTAGCGCCCAACAACAAGTCAGACAAATAGAGTTGCGCGCATTACAGCAAAAGCAAGCAGAATTGGAAAAAGCTGGGGATGCTGCGGCGATCGCTGCTAATAAAGCCGCAATTGAACAAAAAGAACAGCAAATAGCCCAACTAACTCAACAACTGTTTGAACCTACCGGACTCACGGGCAAAAACCTGGTAAACGCTTTCCCAGAACCCGCCCAGACCGGAACTGATAATTGGAATGTCGCATTTGAATTCGATCAAACTGGGGCAGACTTATTCGCGCAACTGACTAAAAACCTCGCCGGAACAAAGCGCAGTATCGGTATTTTTCTAGACAATAAACTGATTAGCAACCCGATTGTAAGCGAAGAATTTGCCCAGACGGGGATTACCGGCGGCAGGGCGCGCATTGAAGGGCGCTTTACTACCAAAGAAGCGTTTGAACTCGCAGTTCAGTTGAAAGGCGGGGCGCTACCTTTTCCTGTAGAAGTAGTAGAAAACCGCACGGTAGGTGCAACTTTGGGACGCGATAGCGTTCAGCGCAGTATCTACGCCGGGATTGGCGGTCTGATTTTAGTATTGATCTTCATGGCGGTCTACTACAGGTTGCCGGGAATTATTGCTAACATCGCCTTGATTATCTACACAATCCTCAACTTGGCGGTTTATGCGATCGTTCCGGTTACCTTAACCCTACCCGGAATTGCCGGGTTTATCCTCAGTATCGGCATGGCGGTGGATGCTAACGTGCTGATTTTTGAACGCACGCGAGAAGAATTGCGTGCTGGTAAAACTTTATACCGCGCCGTCGAATCGGGTTTTTATCGCGCCTTTTCCAGTATTTTGGATAGTAACGTCACAACTTGGATCGCCTGTGCGGCGTTGTTTTGGTTGGGGACGGGGTTGGTCAAAGGGTTTGCCTTAACGCTAGCAATTGGCGTGGCGGTGAGTATGTTTACGGCAATTACTTGCAGTCGGACGTTGTTGATGTTGGCGATTGGCATTCCCCAACTGCGGAAACCCCATTTATATGCCCCGAAGCTTGAGGTGGTTAAATGAAGTTAGCGGTTAATCAACAGCGATCGCTTTGGTGGATTCTTTCTGCTGCTATTCTATTCAGCGGACTCGTCGCAATGCTGATTTCCTGGCAGCAAATTGGCGCCCCCCTGCGTCCGGGTGTGGATTTCATCGGCGGTACGCGCTTACAATTCGCACGGGATTGTTCTATCCCTAATAATTGCACTCAACCAATTGACACCACCCTAGTACGGCAAGTTTTGGATGAGCAAGGTTTAGGCAATAATAGCATCCAAGTCGCGGGACAAGACAGGCAAGCGGTTTCCCTGCGGACAAAATATATAGATGTGGAGCAGCGTACCAAGCTCCAAGCCGCGTTGCAAGAAAAAATCGGCACTTTCGATGCGACAAAAACTCAAATCGATACGGTTGGCCCTACAATTGGGCAGCAGTTACTCACTGGCGGTTTATTAGCGTTACTGATTTCCTTTGCTGGGATTACCGTTTATCTCAGTATGCGGTTCAAGTTCGACTACGCCTTTTTTGCATTGGTTGCCTTATTCCACGATGTTTGGCTAACAGTTGGTGCTTTCGCGATTTTGGGCTTAGTATTGGGCGTGGAAGTCGATAGTTTATTTATCGTCGCGTTGCTGACGATTATCGGATTCTCGGTCAACGATACCGTGGTAATTTACGACCGCGTGCGCGAGACATTGAAGCTCAATCCAAATCGCGCGATCGCAGATATTGTAGATGATGCGGTCAATCAAACTTTGACCAGATCGATCAACACCACCTTGACCACTCTGCTATCTTTGTTCAGCATCTTTATATTTGGGGGAGAAACCCTCAAATATTTCGCCCTCGCCTTAATTATCGGCTTTACTACAGGTGCTTATTCGAGTATTTTTATCGCCAGTACTTTACTAGCTTGGTGGCGAGAAAGAAACGGTGAATCGATAGCCATTTCTACCCCAGAACCCAAACCTTCTGATGAAGTCTAACAGGCAAAAGGCAGGTGTCGATGGCGAGGCGTCGAGACGATATTTCAAGCAACAGCAGCGACGGGGAAAAATCAAAATCAATTGATACTTCATCCGCGATTTTTTCTGCTGTAAATGACCCCAATTTGAAACAGCAAGTGCGAAGGCTACACGAGCTGACAATCTACTTCAGGTGGTTAGTTGTAGCGCTGCTTTGGTCGAGCATTGGTGCTTGGAGTCTGTGGAGTTTGCGTGCAGAAATTGCATTATGGCGGCAGCATTTTACTTGGGCAGCCCTGCGTTATGGCTTGGCCTACAATAGACTACCAACGCTGGGTCTGGCTTTATGCATAGGCATGACAGCTGCTGTTTTAGTTTGGCAAAGTCGTAATATTCTGTGGGGCATGAGCCACGAAGAGCAAAAGCGTCTAGAACAACAAGTCCGCCGCATACGCCAGCAAGGCTCGAGTCATCCGCTGTGGAAATGGGTTTTTGACCGAAAAACTGGGTTTCAAGCCAGGTAGGGGCACGGCAGCAATAATTTTCCCTCTCAGGGATAACTTAATATTGCCGTGCCCCTACTG
>DNGJ01000455.1 GCA_003486305.1 Cyanobacteria bacterium UBA11371 | reverse complement strand
TTGGATAAATCTTCTGCCGTCATATTGCTAGGGGAAATTGTGACTCGTTCGACTTGTTGCCCCAGAGTAGAATTAGCTAAAACGCTATTTTCTGGACGATTAATTGTGTCGTTCACAATCGCAGGATTTAAGATTGGGTGGTCAACAATAGTCTGCACGGCAATTCCCATTAAGCGTTGAGCTTCCCATTCTTCATCTTTGCCGTAAAAACTCATTAAATAGTAGAGATCTAACCCGGCTTGTGCAAGTTTAGTTAATTCACCTTTAGGACGACGGGTGCGTAAGTCTGAATTTTGCCAAGCTAAGTTAGGACTAACGTGATAAAGATAAAGATTTATTCCTAATTTGGGTGTATTATTGCCCGATGCTTCTGGTCGAACTACGGTGATTTTCGCATTAGGAAAATCTTGGGCGATCGCACATTGTAAAAGTCTTTGTAGCGTGGCTGTTACGGTGGCGATCGCATCGGTAGTTACTCGTAATTTTGTGGTGTTGGTAGATGGGACAATAGGTAACAATCCCTATTTACTTATCAACCTTTGGGTGCATTAGCCAGAGCGTCAGCACCGCAAGCGTAAATTAAATAAGATTGCTATGGGAGAAATTATATAGTGCTATGCAAAAAAATCAAAGCATTGTGTCCTGACTGGGAAAAAACCATGCACGAGTACCAGAAACGCTCTTCTTCGCCCAATCATGCGGCATTACAGGCTTATCAAAGGAAACGGACGGCTCTTCAGGCAAGCAGCAGCATTGGGTCGCAAAACCCCACAATTAATCGGGATCAGACTAATTTAACTGGCAAAAACCGTCTCCTGCCATCACAAATGCTGGAAGCCCGGATGATGGCTAGGATGCAGCAAGCCAATGCGGTAGTTTCAACTGATGAGGAACAGCTTGTACAAGGAAAAGGAGACTGGCAGCAAAAGGCTGACCTCAATGCCATCTTTAGCAATGGCAGTCCACTATCATCTGGTTTGATGGCGAAATATGAGCATCTCATGCCTGGTGTGAGTTTAGGGCATGTCTCGCTGCACCAAGGATCTCAAGTTGATGCGGCGCTTCAAACTGCCGGACTGCATGGTTTGACGGATGGAACAAATGTAGCCGTAGCGAGTACGGCTCCCTCTGGGACGTTAGAGCATGAACTTGGACACGTCGGACAAAGGCAAGAGCAAGGTTTTAGTTTAGATGAAGGTAATCGACAAGCTCATGAGAAAGATGCGGATGAGATTGCTGGGAAGTTGTTAGCTTCTCAACCTGTGGAGCGGTTTGAACAAACTGCGAGTGCTAAAAAACGTCTCCTGCCTTCACAGATGCTAGAGGCTAGGATGATGGCAAGGATTCAGGCTAGGTGTGCTAAGTGTGACTCCGAAGAGCAGCAGGCTTTGTCGAAGCCAATGGCTCTGGATGTGGCGGCTCAGGATGAAACTCAAGCCAAGGCAACTGGCATTGAGCAAGCTGTTTCCTTTAACGAGATATCAAACTCTTCAAACACTCCTATAGCTGAAAGCTCTCCAAAGCTACAGGCGGCAGCCACTCTTATGGCTCCGACTGCTTTTTTTGGCCCTGTGGGTGTAGGAGTAGCATTTGGGATAGGCGTAGTAACTATCGTTGTTTGGTTGAACAATGGCGGGTGGCAACAAATTGGCGAAATTGCTGATGCAATCGGCAAGGGAATTGAGGGAACCCTGCAAGAACTTAGAGAGATACTCAATCGTGCTGGTGAAGCTGGTAGAGCTAGACTAAGAGAAATAGAAGAATATATTGGCACAGTTCTGATGGCAGCCCCTGGAAATCAGGCTGATACAGGAATTATGCAAGAGGCTAATGAACTGATCGCTGAGAGTGAGGGTAAGGTTACAGACATCTGTGAAGCACTTGATCTTCTCATGAAAGAGGCCAAGAGAGCTAAAGACACTAACAAAATCGCAAGAATTAAAGCAACGCAAAAAGCTAAAGGCTGTAGGCACAGTCGTCATAGTTAAGGAGCAACAGTTATGCAAGAGTCTATCATTGATAAACTGCTAGAGCAGTGTAGAGATGGCAATCCCATAAGCCAAGCACCAGCGCTTCAGGAACTGGTCGATCTGAAAGCCTCAGTTGCAGTACCAGTTATATTAGATTTACTAAAATCTCCTGATGAGGGAATTCGTTTTTGTGCAGCAGAAGCTCTTGGGGATTTAGGAGTCAAAGAAATTGAGTCAGTTGGGCCAGCACTGATAAACTTATTGGCAGATCCAGAAGGTCTTGTTAGATCGGGGGCAACTGATTCCCTTGGTATACTTGGTTATAAGCCAGCAAGAAAGCCAGTCGAATCTTTATTGCTGACAGATCCAGATCCAATGGTTCGTGCGTCAGCTGCCGAGACTTTGGGCGATCTTGGCGATCTCGATGCGGTAGAGTCATTAAAACTATCAATCCAAGATGCTGATGAAACGGTTCGAGCCTACGCTGCTAACTCGCTCGGACTGCTAGGTACACCAGATCTGTTGCCACAACTTCAAGCTTACATCGAATCCGAATCTTCTTTAAAGGTCAAAGCTGAACTATTGGCAGCAAAGTATCGACTAGGTGCAGCGGAAGATATTAATCGATTGTTGAATTTGTTGGAAAATGCTGATGAAGACCTAGCAACAGTTATCCTTAATATTTTTACCGACCTGACAGAACGTAAAATCCCGTCAGCAATTGCCGTTGATGCCACCAAAATTTGTGAGGTGTTAGCTTTAGTTTCACAGCGTTTCTTAATGCTGGCTGGTCAGGTTCAAAATCTCAGGGGTCAATTCAAAAGATTAGAGTCGAGGTCAAACTAACAGCAATATTTTTACCGCTCTGACAGAACGTAAAATCTCGAAGATTTTATTAGCAGAACCGTAGCCAAATTTAGCAACCGAGCTGCGGTATGGGAATGTAAATGCAAGGCACGTTCCACAGGTAACGAAAACCCGCCTGCCCATTGTCCAAACTTCGTTTGGGGTCGGGGTACAAGCCGTGGTGAAGCACAGAAAAATGCGAAACTTACTGCACCAGAAGAGTGTCGTAAGTTCTACGGACATTGTAAGTGTGATATCGTGGGAAAATAACATCTAACACATAAAAGTAAAGGTTTATCACAAATGTCTGCTATTAACAACATAAACGGCTGCAAAATAACCGTACCGACTGTTTTATATCAGGATAGTAATTCACTAGATAATGCAACCACACCATACATTGCCTTATCTTTTATAATTGGAGAAGAAACAGAAAATGATATGTTTAGGCATTATTTAACCTTGGAGGAAACTCAGCAAATATCCGCGTGGTTAACAGATGCAAGAACAAACCTTGTAGATAATTCTGAAGAACAACAGAAAAGGCAGCAAGCTGAGGTAATTATTCTTCCACTCGAGCATTTAGAAAACAGTAGGACAAAGCTAATCGGTCAACTTAATTATAAGCTAGAAGCGGATGTTGAGAATTCAATAATGGTTGATGTTGCTACAGACTATAATAACTATAAATTTACTCGCCTCATTTTTGTTGATGAGGTAATTACGGCTTATTGCCTTTCTAGTGTGATGACGAAGAAAGTTTGTGATGGCTTAGTAAATGCGCTTGAATACCTTAAACAAAATCCTCCCCTTGTTGTTTCTAACCTTCAGATAGGGACGGTCGAGACAACTGCATTAAATGGAAACAATCGATGGTTCGAGGTTGAAGTTGAGGAAAGTGTATATGACGTTGATGCTCCTCGCATCATGCTCAATATATTTGAAAATCAACATAAAACAGGTGCTTCAAGTACTTGGTGGTTCGATGATGAGGACGCAAGCAAACTTGCCGGATTTCTTTTATCTGCTGCTGCTGCCTTAGAAAAACAAAGCATAGAAAATGTAGGTTCTTTGGTGGCACAAGCATCAGATGGAAATAAAACAACCCCTTGGCTTACTGTTACTGTGCAACAAAACTATCCCTATATTGATGCTAATTTACTGGGGGTGCAGCTTTGTTTTAATGATGAACTGGTTCAAGAAAGCGAAAATGATGGCATATTCTGGTTGACGGGTAACGGCGCTACAGAGCTTAGCCGAATTATATCAGCGGCAGTTGAGACAAAGGTAACTCATCCTCCTCATATCTACGTGCCGCCTCAGCCAGAAAGTGTAGTTATTAGTAATTTTTCCTGGGAATGAACCAATACTAAAAGCGCTCAACTTCACTCAGCTTATCACTCCTGTGGGTTAGATACCTAAGAAATCTTTCTAAGTTCGGCTTTTAAAGGGTGATGGTCAGCCGATTAAATTATAGAAATCCGAGCGCAATCAACCGAATTTTATAACTCTATCGATTAACAACAGCATATGTAGAATGAAATTAAACGGAGGTAAAGATTTACAATGTTTACTGGATATCAAAAAGTGAAGCTAAAAAGGGATTTACCCCAAAAAAAATTGAGTAAAGGAGCCATAGGCACGATAATTACGGTTCATAAAGAGTCAGACCGCTGGGAATATGAAGTTGGTTTTAGCGCTCAGAAGAACCTCTTAAGAATGTGGCAATCAAGCGATCTAGACTTTACTCAAACAGCAATTTTACATGAAAATGATTTCGAGCGAATTTTTGATGAATATCAAGTTGTTAAGTTGAAAAGAGATTTGCCTCAAAAGAATCTGACGGCGGGAATTACAGGCACAGTGGCTCTGGTGTGTGACTCTTGTGATCCTGAAAAACTTTGGTCATATGAAGTCGAATTTGCTGACGAAAATGGAATTTCGCTAACTTGGTTGGATGATGACGATCCCGAAAGCAGTCCCACAGTGACTTTATATGGAAGCGACATTGAAGCTGTATAAATCTGCGGACAAAGCTAGTGCTGAAACAATCGAATTGCCAAAAAACCAAAAAGGCAATATAACGCATCAGTTCTCCATCCTTCTTTACTAAACAATACTGCCATGAACTACCCAAAAACAGAACAACAAAAAATTGACAATTTCGATATCCTAAACCTGCACGCGATAGCAGTATCTAAAAACCTAGAATGCTATCTAGAAGCCAAAGAAAACCCAACAGGTGAGGCAA
>DNGJ01000281.1 GCA_003486305.1 Cyanobacteria bacterium UBA11371 | reverse complement strand
TGCTTCTACAAACCGTTTCGCATCAAAGGGACGATACAGCCGTTCTTTGAGAACGCCAAGTTTTTCGCCTTTATTGTTGAGGTAATCTACGGTTTCGTGAACGGTTTCGCAACCGGAACCCATCAATATAATGACTCGTTCTGCTTCTGGATCTCCGTGGTATTCAAATAATTGATATTGCCGCCCGGTGAGTGTGGCAAATTCATCCATTACTTTTTGAACTATATCCGGGCAGGCGAGATAGAAAGGATTGACTGTTTCTCTGGCTTGGAAGTAAACATCCGGGTTTTGTGCGGTGCCGCGAATGACGGGACGATCTGGAGTGAGGGCGCGATCGCGCATCGCTACTACCAATTCTGCCGGTATTTGCGATCGCAAATCCTCATCGCTCAGTATTTCCACTTTCTGCACTTCGTGGGACGTTCTAAATCCATCAAAGAAATGCACGAAAGGAATCCGCGATTCTAACGATGCTCGCGTAGCAATTAATGCAAAGTCATGCGCTTCTTGCACAGAAGCAGAACACAGCATCGCCCATCCGGTGGCACGCGCTGCCATCACGTCGCTGTGATCGCCGAAAATCGAAAGCCCTTGGGCGGCGAGACTGCGCGCGGCGATGTGGAATACGCATGGCGTCAGTTCTCCGGCAATTTTATACATGTTTGGGATCATCAACAATAATCCCTGGGACGCCGTGAACGTGGTGGCGAGGGAACCCGTCTGTAGCGCGCCGTGGATTGCACCCGCTACGCCTCCTTCACTCTGCATCTCGATGATTGAGGGAACGGTACCCCAGAGATTCGGTTTGCCTTCAGATGCCCACGCATCCGCCCATTCGCCCATTGGAGTTGAAGGGGTGATCGGGTAGATTGCGATCGCTTCATTGAGTCGGTAAGCGACTTGGGCAACTGCTTCGTTGCCATCTATCGTTGCAAATGTTCTCTTGTTCATTTTTATACCTCGCATTTGCCGTTAGTCAGTTGTCAGTTGACCCCTGAGTGCTGACCCATGACCGATCTGGCTCACTCTCAAGGTAGACAACAAATTTGAGGAACTTGTGAAGCTGTCGGATTTGAGCGATTAAAACCCGCTCTTTTGTCAGGCGCTGGTGACTTTTCAGCATTTTTGGCGCGGATAATTCTACAAATGACGGCTATTTTCACAAAACCGCCTTTTTGGCAAGGATGTTAAAATATTTATTGAGCTAATGTTGCAAAACTTTGCATTCCGAAGGTAATGTTATCAATTGCTAATAGCTAATGGCTAATGGCTAATTCCAAAGCATTAGCAATTAGGTGTTGATGGTGCCTTACTCTCGTAAGATAGCACCCTACATTTAAAGTCTCTGCGTAAGTGCTGAATTAGCAAGCTCGCAATTACCAATTACCAATTACCAATTACCAATTAGCAAGCTCGCAATTTTATCAATCAAGCACAACTTGACGAGCAACCACCATATTTCGCCCTTTTCTTTTCGCTGCATAAAGTGCTTCATCTGCCATTTTGATTAACACTTCTTGCGAGTCGTTCAAACTGGGTACTAAACTACTAATTCCTAAACTCAAAGTCACATAATTGCTGGCTAAAGATTGGGCATGGGGAATTTTAAGTTGTTGCACTTCTTGTCTGATTAATTCCCCAACTTGCATCGCTCCTGCCATCGATGTGTTTGGTAGCAAGATGACAAATTCTTCGCCGCCGTAACGCGCCACTAAATCTGCTGGACGCTTGAGAACTTTTCTAATTGCTTGTGCTACCTGCTTTAAAGTGTCATCCCCGGCTAAATGTCCGTAGTAGTCGTTATAGGTTTTGAAATAATCGACATCGCACAGAATCAGCGACAGGGATGTTTTCTCTCGTTTTAATCTGCTCCATTCTCGTGCCAGGTGTTCGTTAAAATAACGGCGGTTGGCAACACCCGTCAAGTCATCCAAGGTAGCGAGTAGCACTAGCTTTTGGTTGGCGGCAAAAAGTGATGCTTCGGCTTGTTTGCGCTGCACGAACGATCCTAACTGGGTAGCGATCGCATTCACCAATTCCAGGGAACGATCTTCAGGTGTGTAATTTTTTTTGCTAAAAAAGATCAGAATGGCAAGAACTTGGTTATCGAAGAGAATCGGAACTCCAAATCCCGTTTTTAGTCCCACAGCAGCAGCTAAATGGGAACGGGGAAAAACTTTAACTTCTTGTTGGGAAATATCCTGTATCCATTCAGGTTGTTGGGTTTGCCAAATTCGCCCCGGCAGTCCCTCGTTAGGGCGAAATACTAAAGTTTGGCTGAACAGATGAAATTCTTCTAGCATCCCATCGTTGGCATACCAACCCCAACTGCGTTCGAGGACAAATCTATTTGAATTAACCACCCAAGCTTCGCCCAAATTCCATCCGATGGTTTGACACACTAAAGCGAGAATTTTTTCTAAAGCGACGTCAAGGTTGGGGGCAGAATTAATTTCTTCATATGCTTTTAGTAAGAGTTGTAACTGAGCGTTTTGTTGGCTCAGTTGTTGGTTTTTTTGTTGCAGTTGGGTTTGCAGCGATCGCCTGGTGAGTTGATTTGCTACCCTCGCCAATACTTCCTCGACTTGAAAGGGTTTGGTAATGTAATCTTCCCCGCCGATTTGAAATGCTTTGCTTTTGTCTAACCCTTCAGAAAGCGCACTCAAGAAAATCACGGGAATTTCTCTGGTTTGCGGGTTAGCTTTCAAGGCTTGGCAAATTTCGTAGCCGGATTTTTCCGGCATGATAATATCCAGCAAGATTAAGTCGGGATGCTTTTCTTCAATCGCCTCTAACGCCAAGTTGCCATCGGTAACTGGTCGAACTTTATAGCCATTTTCCCGCAAGAGATTGACTAATAAGCGTAAGTTCGCTATTGTATCGTCAACGATTAAAATATTTCCCTTATAATTGTTGCTGGATGTTAAGTTCATAGAGTTTGTTGATTAACGCCTTCCTTTCAACCAGTAGGTCAGCATTTCCCCCTTGCCTTTAACCTCTATTATCCCCCGTTCTTCAAACGCAAACCGATCTTTTAAGCATTCGTAGGTGGTAGCGCTGACTTGAATTTTTCCCGGCATTCCGCTAGATTCCATGCGCGAGGCAACGTTGACGGTATCGCCCCAAAGATCGTAGATAAATTTGCTTTTGCCGATGACTCCGGCGATGACGGTACCGATGTTGATGCCGATCCGCACTTGAAATACTTGGTTTGTCTTGACGTTGAGTCGATCGATGCTAGCAAGCATGTCGAGTGCCATTTGAGCGATCGCTTCATCATAATCGAGACGCGGTACGGGCAATCCTCCCACTACCATATAAGCATCGCCAATCGTTTTAATCTTTTCCAAGCGATGCTTTTCCGCTAAGCGATCAAATTCGGAAAAAATTGCATTCAGTATTTCTACCAATTCTGCTGGTGTCTGTTGGGCGGAAAAGTTAGTAAATCCTACTAGATCGGCAAACAATACGCTCACTTGTTCAAATTGATCGGCAATCGGCGTTTCTCCAGCTTTCAGGCGCGTGGCAATCGATTGGGGCAAAATATTCAGCAGCAATCGTTCCGTCTGGACTTTTTGTAATTCCAAGGCTTGCTGTGCCAGCTTGCGTTCGGTAATATCAGATACCGTGCCTTCATAGTATAGTAACCTGCCGGTAGAATCTCTCACTGCGCGGGCATTTTCCGAGATCCAAATTTGCGTTTTATCTTTACGATAAATCAGGGATTCAAAGCCAGATACAGCCCCATCAACTTCGATGGCGGCGATAAATTCGTTGCGTCGCTTCGGATCGACGTATAATTGCTCGCTAATGTTTTTCATGGCAAGCATTAACTCTTCTGGAGAAGCGTAGCCATAAATTCTTGCTAAGGCTGGATTAACGCTCAAATACCGCCCTTCTGGGGTTGATTGAAATATGCCATCAATCGCGTTTTCAACGATGCT
>DNGJ01000057.1 GCA_003486305.1 Cyanobacteria bacterium UBA11371 | reverse complement strand
GTTCACCACCTGGCTCGCTATCTAGAAAAGTACCGAGCAGTTGGGGTTATTTTCATGTGCAATCAGTGTCCTTACGTTAAGGGGTGTATCGACCATCTCAAACAAATTCAGGCGGATTTTGAGAGTGAAGGTTTTACCTTGATCGGCATCAACGCCAACGATGCGAGCGTTTGTCCCGAAGATAGCTTTGAGAATATGGTTTCCTTCTGTGACGAGTATCAACTCAATTTTCCCTACTTGCGAGATCCGACTCAAGATGTAGCGAAGAGCTTTGGTGCAGAAATCACACCCCAGGCTTTTCTCTTAGACGATAAAGGCGTGCTGCGTTACTCGGGCAGTATAAACGATAATCCTCAAGCACCTCAATTGGTGCAGATGGCTTATTTACGTAATGCGATCGCATCCTTGCTCAAAGGAGAACAAATCAACCCTTCCCAAACCGAACCCGTCGGTTATTCTTCGATCAAATGGCGCCCCTAAAGACATCTGCCTCCTGTACTGCTATCTTAGGTTGGAAGACAAGTAACAAAACCTCAAAAAATAGGGCGCGTTCCTCCCGAATTTACGCCTGTGGACAAGAACGACTAGGGGCGGGTAATACCTGCCCAATTCGTGACACCACGAAATGTCTCGTTAAACCCGCCCCAGAGGCGGGTAATACCTGCCCAATTCGTGACACCACGAAATGTCTCGTTAAACCCGGCTCTACTCCCTTGGCTGAAGCAGGAAGCAAACCAAACAGCTCACAACTGTGGATAAGTTTTGTGGAACAGATTGTTTGACTTGATAAACAATAGTTATTGTCCTGGAAATATTTTGGCGGAGGTTTAGATGGGGATAGCATACCGGCGGGTATTGCTAAAGTTGAGCGGTGAAGCCTTAATGGGTAACCTTGGCTACGGAATCGATCCGGCTGTGGTTCAAGAAATCGCTCAGGAAGTCGCAGAAACGATCAAAAGCGGCGTTCAAATCGCTATCGTTGTCGGTGGGGGTAACATCTTTCGCGGCGTCAAAGCCGCCTCAGCAGGGATGGATCGCGCAACCGCAGACTATATCGGCATGATCGCAACGGTAATGAATGCCATGACCTTGCAGGATGGGTTGGAACAAATCGGCGTTCCCACCCGCGTGCAAACTGCGATCGCCATGCAGGAAGTCGCAGAACCCTACATCCGGCGTCGCGCCATTCGTCACCTAGAAAAAGGACGAGTGGTAATTTTTGGCGCTGGATCGGGAAATCCTTTCTTTACCACCGATACAACGGCGGCGCTCAGAGCGGCTGAAATTGGCGCCGATGTGATTTTTAAAGCCACCAAAGTAGATGGGGTTTACGATAGCGACCCCCATGTCAATCCAGATGCCAAACGCTACCAAAGCTTGACCTACGGTCACGTTTTGGTTAACGATCTGCGAGTGATGGATGGGACTGCGATCGCTCTATGTAGAGAAAACAACATCCCAATTATGGTGTTTGACCTCGGAGTTCGCGGCAATATCCATCGCGCAGTCATGGGAGAACCTGTGGGAACAATTGTCGGAGGTTTTTGTGAAGTTAGCTGATGCTGAAAGTCATATGCAAAAAGCCGTTGAGTCTACTCAACGCTCGTTTAATTCTATCCGCACGGGTAGAGCCAATGCGGCACTCCTCGACCGGGTAACGGTGGAATACTACGGGAGTCCAACACCTCTCAAATCTTTAGCCAATATCAATACCCCGGATGCGAGTACCATCGCCATTCAACCCTACGACCGCAGCAGTTTGAACTTAATCGAAAAAGCTATTTCCATGTCGGATATCGGCTTAACTCCTAGTAACGACGGTTCGGTGATTCGGTTGAATATTCCTCCCCTCACCAGCGAACGCCGCAAAGAATTAGTCAAAGTAGCTGCTAAGTACGCCGAAGAAGGAAAAGTTTCGATTCGCAATATCCGCCGCGACACCGTAGACAACATCCGCAAGCAGGAAAAAAGCAGCGAAATTTCTGAAGATGAAGCGCGGAACCAGCAAGATAAAATTCAAAAACTCACCGACAAGTACATTGCCAAAATTGATGAACTCTTAGCCGAAAAGGAAAAAGACATTACCACGGTATAAACTAACCAATGCACCAGCGATTAGCCTCACAGGGATTGCCATTACGGGCAACCCTAAAAGGCGCTCGCTGGCTCGACAAAATGTTTTGGGCGCACAATGTAAGCACAGTGAAGCGGATAACCGTGAATTTTATAAAGTGCATCCACATACTTAAGGGCAATTTCCCGGCTTTGGTAAGAGCGAACGATGCGTTCGATGCCGTTGGCGTAGCGAATGCAAACTTCCCAAATCATAAGGATCGCCTCGAATGGGTAAAAAAATCAATCGTTCCGGTAGCAAGTTAACCGAAACTTCATCAATCATCCTATTAGCTACACAAAAAATTTGCATACCGTGTAACTAATGAATTGTATTCTGGGTAAACTTACTTGTGTAAATTTATCGGGAAAAATTGAGTAGCGAAAATTACGGAAACGCCCATATGAAAAAAATAAAGATGACAAATGAGGGATAAACGAGTTACCAATAAGTTAAAGCCATCGGCTGCTAGGGTAACACCCTTTTTTGTCAAAATCTAAACCCGTTTTTTTATTCAGGAGCAAGATTTCAGCGGTATGTTTGATTGCATTATTGTCGGTGCTGGTCCTGCTGGTGGAGCCGCAGCGTATCATTTAGCAAAGCGGGGGCGCTCGGTTCTAGTGGTGGAAAAAGAAAGTCTGCCACGGTACAAACCCTGTGGAGGTGGGGTATCGCCCGCGATCGCAGAGTGGTTTGATTTTGACTTTACCCCAGCAATTTCCCTAAAGGTGAATGCAATTCGCTACACCTGGAATATGGAAGATCCCGTAGATATACAGTTGAACAAGCTGGAACCGATCTGGATGGTAAGGCGGGATGTATTCGACCATTTTCTGATCGAGCAGGCACAGAAACAAGGAGCCTCACTGCGGGATAGTACGGAAGTTAGCTCGATTCAGTTTAAGAGCGGAGTCTGGCAAGTACTCACCCCCAACGGCGCGTTTGAAGGTCGCTACCTGATCGCCGCCGATGGCGCAAAAGGCCCAATGGCAAAATGGCTCGGTTTCAAAGACCGTAAAAGCCGACTCGCGGGCGCTTTAGAAGCAGAAACTCCATCACCAAATGGCGCTGATGTCAAGATCAACTTCGAGTTTGGCACGCTGAAAAACGGCTACATTTGGAACTTCCCCAAAGCCGACGGCTATTCTATCGGCGTCGGCACCTTCCAAGGCGGCGAATTGCAAGACTCTAACGGCATTTTGACTAAATACGCCACCCAGTTTGGCTTAAACGGCGCTACAAGGCAGCATTTCACCCATCCCCTTTGCTTGTGGCATGGTAATCAAAAACTCCATACCCAAAACGCCTTATTAGCTGGGGAAGCCGCCTGCATGGTCGATCCTTTTACCGCAGAAGGCATTCGTCCTTCCATCTTTAGCGGCGTCAAAGCAGCGGAAGCGATCGATCGCGCCATCGGCGGCGACCCCGACGCCCTCGAACAATACACCCAAATTATTAACGAAGAATGGGGTGCAGATATGGTATGGGCGCAACGCTTAGCAGGCTTGTTCTTCCGTATGCCTAAAGTCGGTTACAAAGTCGGCGTCAAAAAACCAGTTGCTAGCCAAATTATGGCTGAAATCCTCTGCGGTAAACAGCGTTATTCACAAGTAGCAACCTATGGAATAAAACGACTGAGTACCAGTTTGCTTCCCGGTTTTAAAGGGTAATTGCTAATGGCTAATTGCAAGAAAAGCTAATTGGCTTTTATTAGTTATGAGTTTTAAGTTAAAATTAATTCATAACTATTAGCCATTAGCCATTAGCCATTAGCCATTAGCCATTAGCCATTAGCCATTAGCCATTAGCCATTAGCCATTACCAAATGCCGATTGCTGTTGGTAAGCAAGATACACAGCTTCTAAAAACACATCAGCAGTGACGCCCGATGCTAGAGGTGGCGATTGAATAATACTTGTAACTTGACGAGTGATTTCTTGGCTTTTTTCCGCTTTTGCTATGGGTGACATTCCATTGCGACGCCGTAAATACTCGCGAATAGTCGCAAAGTCATCGGGTAATAACTGGGATAAATTAGCCATTTCCGGTAGCTGTTGAGCAAGTTGTTTGGCAGATTCGGAAATGGCAAAATTCGCGGCGGCTACTGGAGATTCTTCTTGCACTACAATCGTTCCCGCAACTAAATCTCCTAGTCGCTTTTCCCGACGATTTAACACGATCAAAAAAGCCCCTAGAAATAGGATGTCATCGATGGGGCGTAGTAATGCTCGCAACGTCGCTTGTTGAATACCAATTCGCCGTCCATCCTCGCGAATCACGCGAATTTTAGTATAGCGCTTGCCGGGGGTTTGTCCTTGCCAGATTACCTCAAAAAAGACAAAGTAACCGACATAGATAAAAAAGTTAATTAACAGAGCGATCGCAAATAACCAAAGTTCCAGATAATCTGTATTACCGAGAAGGTTCCTTAATAAATCTATCAACTGGCTGGCAAAAAAAGCCCAGATAATCCAGAACGCAACGATCGTTGCGTACAAAGCAACATAGTCAATCAACAAAGCCAAGGCGCGATTGCCAATACCTGCTAAAGTGAACTCTAGTTCTACACTTTCAGGCGTTTGGAGCGTGACTCGGTTAAAAAAGCGCATG
>DNGJ01000204.1 GCA_003486305.1 Cyanobacteria bacterium UBA11371 | reverse complement strand
AACAAATTGACCGGAGTCAACTATACCTAAAGTCGGATCGTCGAATAAAGGTAGAGTGCCATCAGGTTCGATAATGCGGGTGCGACCTTGATGAATTTCATATCCGGTGACGGGTAATCCAGTTTGGGGAAAGTTAGAGGTTACTTGGCGCTGACGTGCCACGCGCTGGGGCGTCATTACAGTTTTGGTGGGTAAGAATCCTAGACCTTCGCTGCGTCCTTCTTGACCTTCAATTCCTTCTGGGTCTGCTACCAATTTACCGAGCATTTGGAAGCCACCGCAGATGCCTAGAACGGTACCGCCTGCTGCCACATAGTCTTTGAGGGCATCTGCCATACCTGTTTGGTGCAGCACGATCAAATCGGCGATCGTGGTTTTGGAACCTGGGATAATTACAGCATCTGGATAGCCTAAAGATTGTCTAGGGCTGACGTATTTCAGATTAACGCTGGGTTCTGCTTCCAGGGGGTCAAAATCGGTAAAGTTGGAAATTCTTGGGAGGCGGATGACGGCAATGCTAACCTCGCCGGAGGAATTGCGATCGCGCCGTTCAAACAAATCCAGCGAATCTTCGGCGGGGAAGATTTGGTCAATCCAGGGAATAACCCCAATCACCGGGATGCCGGTGCGTTCTTCTAACCAGCGGATACCCGAATCTAGGAGACTTCTATGCCCGCGAAACTTATTAATAACGATACCTTTAATCAAGGCGCGTTCTTGGGGTTCCAACAATTCTAAAGTGCCGATGACGTGAGCGAACGCCCCGCCCCGGTCAATATCGACTACCAATATTGTCGGGGCATTGAGATGGCGCGCTACCCGCATATTGGTTAAATCGCGGTGTTTTAAGTTAACTTCTGCCGGACTCCCCGCCCCCTCGCAAACGATCAGGTCGAATTCTGTTCCCAACGCTTGCAGCGATTCGGTAATTGCCTGCCAGCCTACGTCAATATATTGTTCGTAGTATTCTAAGGCGCTGGCTCTGGTCACTGGTTTGCCCTTTATAATTACCAGGGAAGTCATATCGCCTTGGGGCTTGAGCAAAATCGGGTTCATTTCCACAGAAGGGGCGACACCAGATGCCCAAGCTTGCACCGCCTGAGCGTGACCAATTTCGCCCCCGCTGGCGGTGACGTAAGCATTGAGAGCCATATTTTGCCCTTTAAACGGGGCGACGCGCCAGCCACGGCGCACCAAAATGCGACAAATGGCAGTAGTCAGGAGCGATTTTCCAGCGTGGGAAGTAGTCCCCACGACCATAATTGCTTTCATAACAAATTCATTTGTAACGATCTTCAAAAAGCGAAGAGGGACAGGGACTGCTTGAGAATTAGCAATTACCCATTACCAATTACCCATTACCAATTACCGATTCAGAATATTCGCAGCCAGCGACTTAAGGCATTGTAGATGCGATCGCGCCAAGTTGGGGGCGGCACGATTTGCCCTTGCGCCTGCCATTGTTCTATTATCTGATGTCCCAGAGGCGTCAGGCGAAAACTATCTGTAAGTCCCTGCCCATCAACTTCTCGCCGCAACACGCCTACAGAGATCAGCCACATCAAAGCATTTTCAGCTGCCAACTCGGATAGGGGGTAGCGCGTGTATTGAAGATTAGTACCCGTCGTCGATGAGATTGTCCCCATATCCACACTTTGCTGCCGCATGGTCGCAAATAAAGGCATTTGAAACGGAGAACAGCGCAGCGCTCTAGTGGCGCGTTCTATGGTTTTTTTGGGATAAGTGAGGGATTTAGCGTCTTGCGGTTTAGTTAGAGTCATCAGCTTTGTTGTGCCCGTTTAGCCTGAATATTAAAGTTTCTTTGCTCTTATATTAAGCATTTTTTGCCGCTAGAGACAGTAACCAAATCTTCCCAGCAGCAGATGACAAACCAGAACTAGGGTAAAATGTAAAGAAATTGTAAAGCTAACAGGACAAGCTTAACTATGGCTTTATCGGTTGGTACAACAGCACCGGCATTTACTGCCAAAGACACCGACGGCAACACCGTCTCCTTGTCTGATTTTGCCGGTAAAACCGTTGTTTTGTATTTCTATCCCAAGGACGATACCCCAGGCTGCACCAAACAAGCCCAAAGCTTCCGGGATTCTTACCCGGAATTTCAAGGTAAAGACATGGTGGTGTTGGGCGTTAGCATGGACGACGAAGCCTCCCACAAGAAATTTACCGAAAAGTACGGTTTACCTTTTCAGCTGGTAGCCGATACCGACGGTGCGATCGCCAAAGCCTACGATGTAGATGGCGGCGGCTATGCCAAGCGCGTCACCTTCATCATCGACGGTAGCGGCAAGATTGCTCACGTATTTGACACCGTTAAAACCGATACCCACGCTCAGGATGTTCTCGCAGCTGTGGGTGTTTAATTACAGCGGTTTTCAATTCTTTTGACCGCACCGTAGGGACACGGCATAGTTATAATTTATGGCTGACCACAAGGCTTTTCATGCCGTGTCCCTACTCCCTTGACGCGGGGATTGAAGATGTCCCCGCGTTTTTTGGGTTTATCAATTTCCCGACTGGGTAGGTGCTGGTGTATTTGCCGGTGTGACAGGCGCTACTCCATTCGGTTGCTGAAGTCGTTGTTGTTGTTGTTTGCGAAATTCTGCTGCCGCTGCATCCAGGCTTTCCTCTTGCTCTTCACTAAATTCACCCAGACTGCGCGTAGGGCCGAGATTGGCTCTATGTATCATATTAAACACGTCGAAAGGACCTTCACCGCCGTCTCCTTTGCCAGAAAAAGGATCGCGGTTACTTTCTGGGTTTTGCTGCCAGTCTTGCAGGGGTTGGGCATCGGTGAATTGTGCCGAGGTTGGTTGAGGGAATAGGGCTAGGGATGCGATCGCACTTCCCGCCAAACACCCCAGAGCTAACTTAGTAAAAACTTTTACATACATGATCGTTGACTCCTCACAAATAGAGAAGGTTATTGTTAAGCTTACATCCTGGACACGCCTTGAAATCAATTTCAAACTGTAGGGGCACGGCATTTTACCATCT
>DNGJ01000085.1 GCA_003486305.1 Cyanobacteria bacterium UBA11371 | reverse complement strand
CATTTGGATTTGTATATTTTTGGTACATTTCAAAAATTCTCGCCCAAATGCTTCTCCCCTACAAAATTGGCAAAAATCATTAAATATCTGTGATTTCAATAAAATTGCAAAAATTTTCGCTTAAATGCTTCGCCCCTACAGAATCTTGGGAGGATTGATTGGGTTTTCTTCATCTTCATCCCATTTGAGGGGATTCTCTAAAATGTATCGTCTGATATTTTCATATGCTTCTTCATTTCTAATAATCTTGTCGTGATAACCTCGTTGCCATATTGTTAATTTGTTTTTATTTAACCGATTAATTCGCCGCTTTGATACTGACTTAAAATTTTTAATAATCGCTCCCAATGAACCCGATTGCGTCCCTTGTGGTAATGATGAATTAGAATTGACTTGAGGGTCTAATTTTATTTCTCTTTCTTCGATTACAATAATACCATGCACGTGATTAGGCATTAATACAAAAGCATCCAATTCTATAAATGGAAAATGCTGGGTTAATCTATTCCAAACTGCTACAACAGTTTGACCTATAAGATTTGGTTGCATGACGCCGTTAACAATTTCACCAAACAAACATTGTCTTTGGTAACAACAAATAGTTACATAATAAAATCCGGCCTGCCGATAATCATATCCTTTAAGGCGAATTGAGCGACGATGGTGTTTTTCTGGGTCGTAGTTCATAGCTTTATCTCAAGTTAAAATCGTCCCCCCCATCAATCGCTCATAGCGATACTTTAATTCAATCTTTAAAAAAGGCCATCTATCCAAACTTTCATCTTTTGCAATAACCTTTTCAGCCGCATCTCGCGCCAAAATCAAAACATCTTGATCTTCCACCAAACTTGCCAAAACAAAATCAGCCATTCCCGCTTGACGAGTGCCCAAAACTTCACCGGGACCCCGCAGACGCATATCCATTTCTGCAATAAAAAATCCATCCTGCGACTGTTCCAAAACATTCAACCTTTGTCGCGCATCAGCATTAGTAGAACTGCTCATTAATAAACAATAAGATTTCTCCGCGCCCCGACCAACGCGCCCCCGCAATTGATGCAACTGAGATAAACCAAAACGTTCCGCATGTTCAATTAACATCACCGTAGCATTCGGCACATCCACGCCCACTTCTACCACCGTAGTAGAAACGAGGATTTGCGTTTCATTATCCCGAAATTTATTAATCGCTTCGTCTTTTTCAGCCGAACTCATGCGACCGTGAAGCAATCCTACTTGAAATTGCGGAAAAATCGCTTCAGAAAGTTTCTGATGTTCTTCAATTGCCGAACGTAAATCTAGTTTTTCCGATTCTTGAACCAAGGGTAAAACAATATACACTTGTCGCCCTTGCGCTATTTCCCGGCGCATCAAGTCATAAGCTTGGTTGCGTTCTTTACCCGATAATACAGTTGTTTGAATTGCTTGTCTTCCCGGTGGCAATTCATCGATTTGACTCACATCTAAATCCCCGTGAATTGTCAGGGCTAAAGTCCGGGGAATCGGCGTTGCTGTCATGGTTAATACGTGTGGTTGTTCGCCTTTTTGCTGCAAGCGCGCCCGTTGATGAACGCCAAAGCGGTGCTGTTCGTCAATGACTACTAACCCTAAATTGTGAAAATTTACCGGGTCTTGAATTAGGGCGTGAGTTCCTACTAATAAAGGCAATTGTCCTGTTTCTAAATCGGCGTGAATTTGACGGCGCTTGGCAGCTTTTGTAGAACCCGTAAGCAGTTCTACTGGCAAATGAAGCTGGTTAAACCAGCTAACTAATTTGCGATAATGTTGTTCTGCCAATACTTCTGTAGGTGCCATTAACGCGGCTTGATAACCAGATTGAATTGCGGCGAGAATGGCTATAACCGCGACGACGGTTTTACCAGAACCAACATCACCTTGCACTAATCGATTCATCGGCGCGGTTTTTTCTAAATCGCTGAGGATGTCGCCGATGACTCGCTGTTGGGCGTTGGTTAATTTAAAGGGCAGAATTTGATAGAATTGTTCGATTAGTTGACCTGTGGGCGCTAAAATTGCCCTTGTTTGGGTGCGGCGTAAAGTTTGACGGCGTTGGAGAAATCCTAATTGCAAGTAGAAGAATTCATCGAAGACTAATCGATGGCGGGCGGCTTGTTTTGCGGCGGTGTCGGCGGGAAAATGGATGTTAGCGATCGCATCGGATAATCCCATTAAACCATAGCGATCGCGCAATGCTTTTGGCAAAGGATCTTGCAGTTGTTGCGCTGCGGGTAACGCCGCCATCGCCACCCGTCGCACCAAATCCGCTGGTACTCCCTCGGTTAAAGGATACACCGGCACGATGCGACCGATCCCGTGAGAATCGATCGTATCGTCTTCATCTCCCAATACTTCTATTTGTGGATTGTCTATTGCGATTCCATACTTATTTTTCTTCACCAAACCGGAAGCCGCAACGACTGTACCTTCAAGATAGCGATTTTTCATCCCTTCTTGCCAAGGGCGATTGCTGTAGCGCGTACCAGCATAAAATCGACTCAGCTTAATTTGCCCTGTTTTATCCTTCAACAACAGTTCAAAAATCGTTAATTTTTTATTCTTCGGGCTAGTAAAACAGTTGCACCGTTTTACAGTTCCCACCAAAGTAACTGTTTCCCCTTCAATTAACTCCGCAATATCTACCTGACGCCCATAATCAATGTAGTCGCGGGGGTAGTAAAACAAAACATCGCGTACTGTATATAAACCCAGCTTTTGTGCTAAATATTCCCCCCTGCGTCCAATTCCTGGCAACTTACCCAAAGATTGGTCGATTAAAATTGTTTGGTTCGATTGATTTATCGGATTTGTGCGGGGTAATTGGTAATTGGGAAGTTCTGGCGCATCATTCCCCGCGTTTCCCCCGCTTCCTTGCTGGATTTGATCGAGAAACCGACGCGCTTCTGCTACGAGTTGCTGTCTTTCTTCTAGGGTCAATTGTGGATATTTAGCAAACCTGGACGCCATTTCTTGCCATTGGCGTCGTTCAACCAGGATACTATCTGGGATGGGTTGACCGAAACTGAGGCAAACAAATTCACTGAAGCGATATTGTTTACCCACCAAATCTGTAAAACCTCGTTCGGCTTCGACTGCTAAAGCTTTGTGCAATCTTTCCCAATCTAATTGATTATAAGTCATAGGTAATAGGTAATAGGTAATAGGTAATGGGTAATGGGTAATGGGTAATGGGTAATAGAATTATTCCTTTCTCCAATCGCCAATTACCAATTACCAATTACCAATTACCAATAACTAATAATTAATCATCAAACCAACTGGCACGCCATGCTGATTCGGCTTCGGCGACGGCGCGTTCCCGTTGTTTCTTTTGATACTCGCGTTCAATCCCGCGCAGTCGGGCTACCAGGTTGCGAATTTGGTGGCGATAAGCCATTACGGTAGGATCGGCTAATTCAATTTCCGATAACCGCAGGTGAATCGCATAGACGTGAGTCACGGTCGAGGTTTGCAGCTCGTCATCGTCTTCTGCTTCAATTACCAAGTTTAACAAGTTGGGCGGGCCAGCGACGCTCTCGGCGCTGGCTTCTACTTTGGCGGCTGCTTCTAGAATCGGTTCGGGTATTTTTTTGGGTAAGATTTCTGCTTGCTGTAATAAACGATTGCTATCGCGAGAGGCTTTTTGTAGGGTTTTAGCGATCGCTATTTCCACGCTTTCTAACCAAGCGATTAACTCTTCCGGTTGCCCTCTCAGTGTCTCTTTAGTTTCCGATGATACTTCTTCTCCTCCGTTTTTTTCCTGATGTTCTGCTGTGGGAATGGGCGAATGGAATTCCCGGAGCAAACGTTCTTTTGCACTTGCCGCAATTTCCCGGAGGGATTGTTGCAATTGTTGCCGACCGCTGAAGGATAGATTGAGAAATTCGTCGGGATAGCCTTGGGTACAAAGGTGATAGCTTGCCAATACTAATTGATGGCGCACTGCTTGTCCCAAGGCGTCGAGATATCCCGCATAACTATTGTGGAGTTCTGTGGCGATCGCTGCGATCGCTTCCTCCAAAGCTGACAAATCCCGCGCTATGCGCTCAACTGCTCCAGCCATAACGGTACAACTGCAACCGCAGGACAAAATTCCTGTTTTCTAGGTTAGCTGAGATGGCGCATGGGTGCATCAAAGACAAAATTGATTTTTTTCACCCATACCCAGTTGCCAGTTATCTACAGCTTGGGGCTAATGGCTAATAGCTAATGGCTAATCGAAGTCTTGAGCATCTCTCCCAAGCTTGCAATTAGCAATTAGCAATTAGCAATTAGCAATTAGCGACTGAAGTTATTAGTTGCTACCCATTTGTGCCGCTACTTCTTCAGCAAAGTTGCTTTCTTTCTTCTCAATCCCTTCGCCGAGTACGAAGCGGACGAAGCGACGGACTTGGATATTTTCACCAACTTGAGCGACAGTTTGCTTGACCAACTCTTCCACGCTGATATTTTGATCGCGGATATAAGGCTGATCCATCAAAGACAACTCTTTCAGGCGTTTTTCAATCCGTCCCTGAACGATCTTTTCTTTAACGTTGTCTGGCTTATTCCCCAAATCATCGCGCCCCATTTCAATTTCTTTTTCTTTGGCGACGACTTCGGGGGGAATGTCGGCTACCCTAACGTACTCGACGTTGGGACAAGCTGCTACCTGCATCGCCACATTCCGCACCAAAGCTTGGAACTCATCGCGACGCGCCACAAAGTCGGTTTCGCAGTTCACTTCCACCAGCACGCCGACTCGTCCGCCGGTATGGATGTAGCTACCTACTAGCCCTTCTGCGGCTACCCGGTCTGCTTTTTTATCCGCCGAGGTGATGCCTTTTTTCCGCAGCCATTCGATAGCCTTGGTCATGTCACCGTCGCTTTCTGCCAGCGCTTTTTTGCAATCCATCATGCCAGCGCCGGTTTTTTTCCGCAGTTCTTGCACTGCTTTTGCCGATATTTCCGCCATTTTCTGTTTGATTCCTACCTAACTACTGTTTAAGGAAGCCGATTATGATTCGTCTTCGTCCTCATCATCAGTATCCGCAAAATCGCTCTCGTCGTATTCGTATTCTTCTTCTGCGCCTTCGTAATCTTCGTAATCTTCTTCGACTTCCCCGGCGACTTGACCGTGACGCCCTTCATAAATGGCGTCTGCCAATTTTCCTACGATCAGTTTAATTGACCGAATCGCGTCATCGTTGGCAGGAATGGGAATATCCACTACATCGGGGTCGCAGTTGGTATCCAACAGAGACACGATGGGAATTGACAGCTTTTGGCATTCTTGGACGGCGTTGTATTCCCGCCGCTGATCTACGATCAGCACGATATCGGGAACTTTCCGCATCAGCTTAATGCCGCCAAGGTATTTTTGCAGCTTTTCCATTTCCCGGCGCAGGACGGCGGCTTCTTTTTTGGGCAACAAATCGAGGGCACCGCTTTCTTGACGGCGTTCCAAGTCTTTCAAACGCTCTACCCGCGTTTTAATTGTTGCCCAGTTGGTGAGCATTCCACCCAGCCAGCGTTGGTTGACAAAGTAAGCTCCGCAACGTTGCGCTTCTTGTGCTATAATTCCGGCTGCTTGACGTTTTGTGCCGATAAACAGGAATTTTTTGCCTTGTTCGGCGGCGGTACGCATATAGCTGTAGGCATCTTCCATCAGCTGAGCCGTCTGTACGAGGTCGATAATGTGAACCCCGTTGCGCGACGTGTAGATATAAGGAGACATTTTGGGATTCCAACGGCGGGTTTGGTGTCCAAAATGAACCCCTGACTCCATCATTTGAGCCAAAGAAACTACTGGCATCTGATTTTTACTCCTGATTCGGGTTAATCCTCCATCCAGGGGGATTTCGCTAGGGGTTTGAATATCCCCGGAAACACCCGAAGCCCTGGATGTGCGATTTTTTGACGACAATCTTTAAGCTAGCACAATTATGGTTCTAATTGAAAATGCTGATATGCGAATTACTCAACAACGATTTCGTGCGTACCACCAAGGGGAGTAGCTTCTTTTGTGGCAGAATCGTAAGCCCAAGCTTTGAGTATGGATTTACCAGGGGGCAATGCAGAAGCATTAATTGTAACGTCCCAACCCGAGCTTTTATAGGCAGGATTGTTCAAGGCTTTGGCAACATCGGGTCTAGGTAACTTTACTTCAGCAACTGCGACGACGGTTTTATTGTCTGCGAGTGTAATAATTACTCGTTCTGGTGTTTTGTTTTTGCCTGGTAGAAACGCCCATCCAGCGATTTTTACCGTACCTGTTTTTGCGACTTTGTGTTTGGGGCCGATCGAGTCATTTATGGTATCGAAAAAACCTGTTTTGCTCGGGTCTGATGGGGATTTAAATTTGACTTCGCTGGCATTTTTAACTCCAGGGATGGTCTTAGTATTTGCTGGCTCTGTTTTTGTAGCGGAAGCTTTTACGGGTGTTGCTGCTGGTGAGGAATTTGCAGATGTTGATGCATCCCCCTTTGTTTGAGAACCTTCTGTACAAGCGGTTAATGAAACGGCGAGGATTGAAATCAAAAGCAAATTTTTTGTGCGATGAAACATAATTACCTTTGAGATTCAAATAAGTTTTTGAGGTTTGAAGCTTGCTGCAACAGAGTAACGTAAATCAACCTAGCGGTCAATGGTATGGAGCAAGCGCTAATTGCTAATTGCTCGTGGCTAATTGCTAATTGTTCTTTCTCACCTGCTGGATTTCGGCGTAAGCGGCATAAACTCCTTGGACGTTGTACCAATTGAGAAAAATTCGGGCAATTTCCAGGGCTAATTGCGGTTGACCTCGGTCGATTAGTTGTTGTAAGAAACCTGCCATTGTTTTTTCGTTGAGTCTGCCGCCGAGGGTGAGGAGTCCCCAGAGAAGTCGATGCAATGGTGTCATTTGAATCATCATCCGCACTTCGGGGGTGGGATGTTTTTGATAAAACAGGACGCCCATGCGTCCGCGTTGGATTTCTTTTTCTATTAAGTTGGGAATTTGTGCCAGCGAGAAGGGGGGATGCCAATGGTAGCCGACGGCGTCGGGGCATTTGATTAGTTTAAGACCGAGTTGTTTGAGGCGGACGCCTAATTCGAGGTCTTCCCAGCCGTAGAGTTGAAAGCTCTTGTCGAAGAGTCCGGCTTTGATCAGCCAGTGGCGAGCGATCGCTACGTTCCCCGTGGCAAAATATGCAGCAGAAAAGTCGGTAATTTTGTAGGGTTCCGAAGTCGGGTCGTCAAAGTTGCACGTGTTGATGACTCTACCATAGGTGAATAAGCGATCGCTCCCTAAAGTCTTTTCTCCCCGCACGAGGGCGTCTGCGTGTGCTGAGAGAAAGTTTTCCGTCACAACTAGATCGCTATCAATAAAGATGATATATTCCCCTAGTGCTTGCTCTACGCCCCTATTGCGGGCGGCGGCGGGGCCACAATGAGATTGCGCGAAACTTCGCACGTGAGGAAATATGGCGGCATTTGCTTCCAACCATTCGGGCGTTCCATCTGTGGAACCATCATCCACTACTACAACTTCGTAGTCTGTGACAGCGCTACCCTGTCTGGGATGCTGTTTTTCCAAGGCTAGGAGGCATTTTTCCAGGATTGGTCGGCGATTGTACGTTGGAATGACGACGCTGAAAAACACGGCGAGCTAAGAATGAGTCCCGGCTCATTGTAAAGACTTATTAATGATTTGGCAATCGACCGTTAGCAAAAAATAAAACTGTACGATGGCTGACAGAATCGGCAGCGATTAGATAGATAATGAAAGTTTGTCGTTTTTGGACGATGGAAGCTGGGAACGCATCGCCAAAAGAGGAAGATTTGGAATGAAAGCTCAGGATTTACACGGAAAAACCATTGCATTTGCGGGTTCTGGCGGTTTAGATAGTTGTACGATTACCCGTTGGCTGACCGATCGAGGTGTCAACGTTGTATGTTTTACAGCAGATTTGGGTCAGCCCGATGAAGAGGATGTGGAAGCAATTGGGAAGCGGATGTCGATGGCGGGGGCGGTGGATTTTGTTTTGTTACCGGCGCGGGATGCGATCGCCGGGGCCGGTGTAGATTTAATTCAAACCCAAGCTTGCTATGAAGGTCGCTACTGGAATACGACAGCAATTGCTCGCTGCGTCCTCACCAAAGCGATGATTCAAGAAATGAAGAAAAGAGGGCTAACTATTTTCAGCCACGGCGCCACGGGACGAGGTAACGACCAAGTGCGGTTTCAACTAATTACTAATATGCTCGCCCCGGAATTTGAAGTTTATGCACCTTGGCGCGATGAGGAATTTTTAGCCCGCTTTCCCGGTCGCAGCGAAATGATTGATTTCTGTCAAGAAAAAGGTCTTCCCGTCACCGCATCCAAAGATAAACCTTATTCCACCGATGCAAATATGCTCGGTTTAACCCACGAATCTGGATTGTTAGAAGCATTAACAACTCCGGCTCATTTTGTCAAACCAATCATGGGTTGTTATCCCGCCGATGCACCCAACGAAACCGAAGAATTTACCGTAACTTTTGACCAAGGTCGTCCGGTTAAAATTAACGGTAATGCGGTTAATTTGGTCGATGCATTTCTGCAAGCAAATGCTATCGGCGGACGCCACGGTATTGGGATTGGCACTCACTTAGTGGAAAATCGTTTTGTGGGAATTAAATCCCGTGGGGTTTACGAAAGCCCTGGATTAGAATTGTTGGGAACTTGCTATGCATTTTTACTGCAATTAATTTTAGACCGGCGGGCGCGGGAATTCTTTGACCAATTATCTTTATTAATTGCCAAGCAAATCTATCAGGGATATTGGTTTGATTTGGCAACCCAGATGGCGCTGGAAGCGATTAAACGTACCGCCCAATTGGCGACGGGAACGATTAAAGTTTCGCTTTACAAAGGAAATATTTCTTTTGTCTCTGCTACCGAGATAAATCATTCTCTGTATTCAGAGGAAAACGCTTCAATGGAAGGAATTGGTAGTTACAATCATGCCGATTCCGAGGGACTGCTGCGGGTATTTGGCGTGAGTGCGCGAGTGTTGGCGACTAGCGGACAAGTAACGTTAAAGAGTTAGGTTTAAGCAAGAAACCCGGTTTTTTGGAAAAACCGGGTTTCTGGAGAGGAGAAGATGATGAAGCGTAAGCGATCGCATATAATCGCAGTTGTATTAATCCTGGGAATACTATTTCGATTTATCAACCTCGACGGCAAACTTTACTGGTACGATGAAACGCTAACATCGCTCAGAATTTCCGGACATACTCAAACAGAATTAGTCGAATCAGCCTTCAACGGGCGAGTTATTAGCGTACAAGAATTACAGCAAAAATATCAATATCCCAATTCCGAGAAAGGTTTAACTGATGCGCTAAATGCTTTTGCTGGAAATGCCGAACATTCGCCTTTGTATTACTTAATGGCGCGATTTTGGGTACAAACTTTTGGGAATTCTGTAGTTACTATCAGAAGTTTATCGGCATTTATTAGTTTGCTGGCATTTCCTTGCATCTACTGGCTATGTTTGGAATTATTTGCATCATCCCTGACGGGATGGGTAGCGGTTATTCTAATAGCTGTTTCGCCTTTTCACGTATTGTACGCGCAGCAAGCAAGGCAATATAGTTTGTGGACAGTGGCTATTTTATTGTCGAGTGCAGCTTTGTTACAAGCAAGCAATACTCGTACCCAGGCTCAGCCTGGGTACGAGAGTGGGGATGCTCTGCATCCTGTACATACTCGTACCCAGGCTCAGCCTGGGTACGAGAGTGGGGATGCTCTGCATCCTGTACATTGGGTAATTTATGCATTAACAGTAGCCATTGGACTTTATTCCCATTTATTTTTTGCTTTAGTTGCAATCGGACATGGAATTTATGTAGCTGCAATTGAAGGCTTTAGATTGAGTAAAAAACTGATTGCTTATTTACTAGCATCATTAACGGGGCTGCTGATTTTTTCACCGTGGCTTTTGATAATTGCCAGTAATTTATCCCAAATTATTCAAAATACGGCAACAACCAATTCAACAGTGCGGCATTTACCTTTACGTTGGTTATTAAATTTGAGCAGGCTATTCTTTGATTTGAATCACGGTTTAAGTTTTATCAATCCAATTTTATATCTAACTGCAATTTTATCGATTTGGGGGCTTTATTTTGTCTGCCGCAACACTCCGAAGCCGACTTGGTTATTTATTATAACTTTAATTGGAGTCACGGGATTAGCTTTAATTTTACCTGATTTAATTTTAGGCGGAAGGCGATCCAGCGTTACTCGATATGCAATTCCTTGCTTTTTAGGAATTCAGTTAGCCGTTGCTTATTTGCTGACATTTAAAATAAGTAAAAGCCAGTATAGCAAACGGTGGTCAAAGGTTTTAGTTGCTTTAATTGCCAGTGGGGTTATATCCTGTGTAGCGAGCAGTTTCTTTCCAGTTTGGTGGCACAATAGTCATACAAATAGTAAATACAATCCCCAAGTTGCTCGAATCGTTAATCAAGCGGAAAGTCCGATCTTAGTTACTGATGAAATTCCGGGAAGAGTGCTGGCTTTTAGTCATTTGCTGAAGCCAGATGTTAATCTTCAGTTAGTGGTAGAGCCAAATATTCCTAAAATTGCAGATAATTTTGGCAATACCTTTTTATATCGTCCTTCCGAGAGATTGCGCCTGGGGATTGAGCAAGAGCAAAATTTTAAAATAGAGCCGGTTTATAAAGATTGGCTTTGGAAACTTAGGAAAAAAGTCTAGAAACCCCGCAAGTAGGGGCACGGCATAGAATAATTTTGATTTATATCAGAAGATTGTTGAATGCCGTGCCCGTATTTCTAGGTTGTGGGCGTAGGGACACGGGGGGGAACGATTGTGATTTCTACCAAAAGATTGTTGAATGCCGTGTACCTACTATTTTAGATAGATATAGGAAAAGTTTCTATCTCAGGCAGGATAACCAAAGCGACCAATTCAAGTAATGCTATTTATATTGACACAGCAGCGGCGCAGAAAGAAAGCGCTGCGGTTTCCCAACTCTTTGTAACCGCCGATGCATTACTTTGTACTAGCCTCTGATTACGATGGCACTTTGGCAACTGACGGTCAAGTGCATGATGAAACTATAGCAGCACTTGAGCGGTTGAAAGATTCTGGTAGAAAACTTATTTTAGTGACGGGGCGGGAGTTGGAAGATCTGCTGCGCGTCTTTCCAAAGGCAGATTTATTTGATTGTATTGTGGCAGAAAATGGTGCTTTGCTGTATTGGCCTAGTTCCGGCGAGGAAAAGTTATTAGGTGAACGTCCGCCGGAGGAGTTTGTTAAAATATTGCGCGATCGCAATGTCAATCCGCTATCAGTAGGGCGGGTAATTGTCGCAACTTGGCATCCCAACGAAACAACTGTTATTCAAACAATCGGCGAATTAGGATTAGAATTACAAGTTATTTTTAATAAAGGCGCTGTAATGGTACTGCCTTCTGGTATTAACAAAGCAGCGGGATTAAAAGCAGCGTTGGAGCAATTAAAAATATCGCCGCACAACGTCGTGGGTATCGGAGATGCGGAAAACGATCGCTCTTTTCTAAATTTATGCGATTGTTCTGTTGCGGTTGCTAATGCGCTGCCGATGGTAAAAGAACGGTCAGATATTGTGACAAATAACAGTCGCGGTGCTGGGGTTGTTGAATTAATTGATAAATTGATTGCTTCAGATTTAGAAGAGTTACAAACCCAGATCAAACGACAAGATATTGTATTAGGAATCAAAGAAGACGGAAGCGAAGTCAATATCAAATTGTTTGGGACGAGTATTTTGCTTGCGGGGGCTTTTGGTGGGGGAAAATCAACGCTAGCAAAGGCAATTATAGAACAAATCGCCGCCCAAAATTATCAGTTTTGTATTTTTGATCCGCAAGGAGATTACGAGAATTTTGAGAATGGAGTTGTGTTAGGTGATAGCAAATGGGAACCGAGTGTAAAAGAAGTATTGGATGTCTTGGAAAACCCGAATCAAAATGCTGTAGTTAACTTGCTGGGAATGCCTTTAAAGGATCGTGCGGGGTTTTTTGCCGAATTGCTACCGCAGTTGGAAGAGATGCGATCGCGCGTTGGTCGTCCACACTGGATTGTAGTCGATGAAGCTCACCATTTGATGCCTGCTTCGTCGAATCCTGCCATATTAACGCTACCGGAAAAACTCAACGGAATGCTATTAATTACCGTGCATCCCGAACACGTTGCACCCAACGCTTTATTATCGATTGACGATATTATTACTTTAGGCCAATCTCCGGAAGAAAAAATAGAAGAATTCTGCAAATCTATAGATGAGTATGCGCCAAATATGACGCCGCAAACCATCGAAGCTGGAGAGGCGTTAGCTTGGTTTAGAACAACCAAACAAAAACCCTTTAAATTCCGCATTACCCCAGGCAAAATTGAAGGCCGTCCCCAAGTCCGTAAATATGCAGAAAATCACTTAGGCAAAGATAAAAGTTTTTATTTTCGCGGGCCACATTATCAGTTAAATTTACGCGCTCATAATTTAATTTTATTCACCCAGATTGCAGAAGGTGTGGATGATGAAACTTGGTTGTTTCATTTACAACAGAATGATTATTCGCGTTGGATTCGCGAGGCAATTAAGGATGAAAGTTTAGCTGATGAAACGGAACAAATTGAACGGCGCGCTTATTTATCAGCGCAAGAAAGTCGCCGTTTGATTAAGGAAGCGATCAAACGGCGATATACTTTGCCTGCTTGAAAGATAAAATTAAGGTTCTACATATCCCACCCATTTAAACCACTGAACCAAAGAACGAAACGGCGTAAATCGTTTAACTCCAGTAGCACCAGATTTCGCCAAACTATCCACGGCTATCAAAGCTGCATATTGCAATCCCAAAAAGCTATCAACCGCAGCGTAGGGGCCACCTAAAGTAATCGCACCAGCGGCATAGATTTTACCTCGTTGATTCTGCATTCCTTTGATTTCAAAATCATTTTCGACAAAGATGCGCCCGTTGTAATTTAAGGGCAAATTGTAATGTTCGACTAAATCTTTTAGCAGGGGACTGGCTTCTACTTTGGCATCTAATCCGGTGCAATCAATAATAAAGTCGGCTTCGATATTTGTCAGCCCTTTAATTCCCATTTCGCGGATGCGGGTGATGGTGATATTTCTGGGATCTTTTTCGACTTTTTCGACTTCGCCAAAGCGGATTCTGTACCAACCTTGGGAAATTCCTTCTTGTACAATTTTGCGCCAATCTGTGCGGTCAGCAGTCGTTGTGCCGCCCCAATCTTGGATTAAAGCGCGGCGTTGATTGGGTTCGGATTGTTCTAATAATTCTCGCAATTCTCCGCCCCAACATGCTTTAGGCCAGTTGAAAGGTTGGAATTCGTAATGATTTTCTACTGTGCGTTGCGATCGCTCGTATTTATTCCCTTCTGGTTTGGGCGATCGCATCAAATGCACAATCGTAATATTCCGGTTCAATTTCCGCGTTTCGTAGATGCGTTGCACAATCCTAGATGCCACAATTCCCCGCCCCCGAATTAACACCGTACCGCCATTTTTTTCTAAATATTGGTAGACGTGGTTATGGTCTTCATAAGCATTCACAACCGACTTAAAATCATTTGTTTTTTCCCGATATTCTTGCAAATCGGGCAAAAATTGAATCGCCGGATAACCGGGTGCGAGGTGCAAATAGCGGGCAATTAAATACCCATGTTCGCGATTTTTTCCGCTATATGCGATGCAATATCGTCCATCTTCTGTTTTTCTAATCGCGCGAATTCGTCCGTATTGAAAGATTTTATCCCAGCCAATTCGCGCCGCTTCTCTGTCAATCGAATCAAATACATTTCCAGCGCGGGGTGTGTAAGTTTCAGCAAAAGCTGGTTCGGCAAAAACTTGCCACAATTCTTTGATTGCATCCCCAAATCTTCCCTTACTGAAATCGTGGCAAGCTTCCCGCAAAGCATAACTAGGCCATCCCCAAATATTATCGGGGCAAGAGTCGGAATTTGACCGCAATCTTTCCCGTAATGGGATTTGGGAATTAAGGCACAATTGTTTATAGCGGGCATAAGGTTTTGGTTCTAAACCCATTGCAATAATTTGGTGCGGTTTGACGCCGCAAATTCTCAATAAATCAACCCAAATATAACTGCCCAATCCCGCACCAACGGCGATGTATTCTGCTTCTTGTAATGATAGGTTTGTAGCGCGAAGATCGTCTAATGATATTAGTTGTTTCCTAAATACCGATGGCGGAAAGTTTGGTTGCGGTGAGGGCGAAGGAACTGCGGGCGCTAATAATCCTGTATCCGGGTTAAAACCAATTACAGATAAAGGTTGTACTGGCGGTGTATTGCCTCCGATAACGGTTCCCGGTACGGTTACAGCGGGGGGAATTGCTGCTAAGTTTACGGCGATTTGATAAGGCCCAATTTGTATGATATCTGCGTTAGCTAAAACGGTTTGTTTCTGACGTATGCCGTTGACTAAAGTACCCGTTGTACTGTTTTGATCGGTGACGACTAAATTACCGTTGACTCGGTTAATAAAAGCGTGGTAGCGGGAAACTTGGAGACTATCTAAGAGGATTCGCGAGACGGGATGCCCTTGAATCTCTGCTGGCATTCTGGCAATTTCTCGTCCGAGGGCGATGGGAATTGCTAAAATTGATTCGTTTGTTTCTCCGGTTGTTGGATCTTCCCATCGCAGGCCAATTTGATCCGAACTTACTGGGTATGGTACGGTAAAATTTATCCGGATTTGATACGAACCAATTTGCACCGTATCGCCGCTATTTAATACTGTCTGCGTTTGACGGACGCCGTTGACAAAAGTGCCGCTACTGCTACGATCTATGATGATTAATTGATTGTTTTTATAGTCTAGTTCGGCGTGAAAGCGCGAGACGCGCTCGTCGGCTGATAAAATGATTTGGGCAACTCGACGCCCTTCAATTTGAGCAGGCATTCGGGCGGCTTCTCGTCCAAGGGCGATGGGTGTTTCTAGGGTGAGTTGGCGAGGTTGTGCTGCGGTGGGAGGGTCGTTGTAAATTAATTGAATTTGCATGGAATCGGGTAATTTTGACAATCATCGACTGTTTTAGCATAGGCGATTTTTTAATGAACCGCTCCAGGCGCAGAGGACGCAGAATTTTTAAGTAAGTGTAAAAAATATCGGGGTGTTATGGCGATCGCACAACTGCAACAATTCTTAATAAGTCATGAAACTAAACCTGGTAGTGGAAGGGTTAGGTTTTGGTTTAGTCTCAGTTTGGCATTTTCTGTACTTTATGCTTTTTTGGGATTAAGAGAAGGATTTGCTAGCGAATATGTGGTGCAAGATGATGCGCGACAGCATGTATTTTGGATGCTGCGATTTTTAGATCCGGAGTTATTTCCCAACGATTTGATTGCGGATTATTTCCAATCGGTTGCGCCTGGGGGATATAAAGCAATTTATCAGTTACCGGCGGGGTTGGGAATTAATCCGCTTTTACTGAATAAATTGTTACCAATGGTGTTGGGAATAGTTACTACTGGCTATTGTTTTGGAGTGTCGATGCAATTGTTGCCAATACCGGCGACGGGTTTGATGGCGACTTTGCTGCTGAATCAGGCTATTTGGATGAAGGATGATTTGGTTTCTGGGACGCCGAGAGCGTTTTTGTATCCTTTTTTTATGGCGTTTTTGTATTATTTGTTGCGGCGGAATTTGGTGGGGGTGGCAGTTGCGATCGCTCTCTTAGGTTCGTTTTATCCTCAATACACTTTCGTGGCGGTTGTTTTGTTAGTTTTGCGCGTTTTAGATTGGCAAAATAATCGGTCTGATTTATTATTGTGTGCCACCGGATTGGGAGTAGCTTTTTTAGTGCTGTTACCTTATGCTTTGAGTTCTTCAAAATTCGGCCCTACTATTACTGCTGAGGCGGCGAGGCAATTACCGGATTTCTTACCAGGAGGACGGACGCAGTTTTTCCACGAAAATCCTTGGCATTTCTGGATTAACGGACGGCGCAGCGGCTTTTTCCCTCGTTACTTTTTTGCTCCGGCGACGCTTTGGTTGGGGGTGTTGCTGCCAATTTTTATGCGATTTTCGGATAAGTTTACTTTGGCTAAGCAGGTGAAAAATGGGGTTTTATTATTGCAGATATTGCTGGCATCGTTGGTGATGTTTTTTATTGCTCATGCTGCGATTTTTAAACTGCACGTTCCCAGTCGATATACGGGATATAACCTGCGGATAATTATGTCTTTTGCGGCTGCGATCGCTCTAACTATCCTGATCGATAAAATTCTCACAAGTGCGAAAGAAGATCCTTTCTTTCTTCTGCCTTTATCCATCGTTCCCAAACTCTGCATGGGAATGCTTTTGATTTTAATCTTCTATCCAGTTTTTGTGCCTGACTTCCCCGAAACAAATTACCGAATCGGTAAAACGCCTGGTTTGTACGAGTTTTTCCAAAAGCAACCGAAAGATATTCTGATCGCATCTTTGGCGGAAGAAGCGAACAACTTGCCGTCATTTTCGCAGCGTTCTATTTTAACAGGCAGAAAATATGCGGTTCCCTATCAAGTTGGTTATTATAACCAATTTCGCCAGCGGACAAGCGATTTAATTCGCGCTCAATACAGTCCAAAACTAACAGAAGTAAAAGACTTTATCAAAAAGTATGGGATAGATTTTTGGTTACTCGAACGCACTGCTTTTACAACGGACTATGTAGCTAACGATGAATGGTTGGCACAATATCAACCGGCGACAAAAGCAGCAATAGAAAAATTAAAGCAGGGTGCTATCCCTGCTTTATCAAAAGTTACGAATCGCTGTAAAGTTTTCGAGGTGGATAATTTGCTTGTTTTACAAGCAGAATGCATCGCCAAAACATCCCAAAATTAAACCTCTAGAACTTATATCATGTCCGTTAGTATCGGACTTGTACGGTTAATAATGTTGTAGGGGCGGGTTTTACCAGTCCCGTTTCATGCCAAGCGAATTATTTTGATAAACCCGCCCCTCGCGCGATGCCGATACAAGCGGACACCATATTATAGCAGATTGCAGCCGCATGAGGTACACCAACAGCTGTGTGCAGGGTGCGTTAACGCACCCGCTACACAAACTCAGCCAAAAGGCTATACCTGACTAGCTACACAAAATCCGATCAAATACCTTCATCTGAAGCTAAATATACAGTCATTGCTGCTACCTTGATGCCTAAACGTTGCCAGTTAGGATTGTTAGAAGAAAACAAGCTATCCCCTGAAACTGCTTGATAATTATTTGGAAACCGCTGCGCCGCATCGGGTGCAGCATCTACTACTAAGGTTAAACCCCCTTGATAGCGCGCCAGTCGAGTTCTCTCAAATACAACTGTACCGCCGTAGTCCCACGCAAGTCCAGAGAGTTGAAATTCACCTAAAATGCGGCGTAATTCTGTTAAAGAAGTACCGACGCCAATCCCTTCGCGAGTTTTCCAAGCTGTGCCAAAATTTCGCACAGTTCCTACTTGATTTTGCGCGGAATTACTCCAAACAACGGTGAAAGATCGCTCTCTTCCCAAGTTTACGTCGGTAGCAGCAAACTGACCTATTCCTTCAGCACCGGAAATAGTTTTATCCCGCAAACGAGACTCGCCAAATAGCCTCGCAAGATCGCGACGACTGGTATTGCGCGTTACCGGACCAACCCGCTCTCCTGGAATAATTAGAGTATCCCTTAAATTGACTGATTGTGCGACGGTGATTTGTGGGAGAGAATTTGTTGCGATCGCTACTGGTGATGCTGCGACCAAGAATAATGTTACGCTTGCGATCGCGATACTTTTAATAGTTGTATTCATCAATGTTATCCTAGCTAGATGACATTTAATATCTACAACTTCAAATTACGCTTTTCCTCACACTGACATATAATTACTAGCGCTTAATTCGCCACAAATCCCCAGGTTCGTGAACGAGTTCTACTTTGTAACGTTGTTGTTCAAGTCCCGATTTTAAGCTTTTTGCAGGTCGAAACAAAAACACATCGCTGAACTTTCCTGCAATTTTAGGCACGTTGGGTTCTTTTACTAACATTAGTCTGACTTTTGAATCAAGCAAATAGCTGAGAGATGTGACTCGAATCGCATTACTTCCAATAACCAGGGGTTGCTTAGTCTGGTTAACAATCTGCGCGACCGGGGGATTGTAATAGCTGCTATATTTATTCCACCACGTTTCGGCTTGAGAACTAATTGCACAGGATACAACTCCTCCCGAAATTATTATGACGGCAATTAGCCGCCACAGTTTCTGTTGCCAATAATAAGAAATTAAGTAAGCAACAGCTAATTGAATTCCTAAATAACAGGGAATTAAATAACGCGGAATACTCGAACGCTGTCCACCGTCGATTAAATCTTTCAATAACAAAGGTAAAGTCGGGACAATTATCAAAATTAAAATAAACAGCCAAACTCGGTTTTCATTGTATACGAACAAAAAACCAAGCGCGTACAAAATGATAATTAAAATTGGTATAATGGCATATATCAGCGGGTTGCTAAAGTTAATATGTAAGTTGTCGTAACCACTTTTGATATCGATAAATTTGTCGGAGTAGCCAATAGCAGCATCGAAAAAAATAGCGCTAAAGTTAAGCAGCCACCTGCTGACTAAAGTCGGTAAAGGAATTTCATTTTTCACCCAGTCGATATCGTTAAAGTTCGTCAACATTAAGAAACACCAGGGGAAAAAAGCTAGAAACGCTGATAATGATGAGATAAAATAAGCGCTAAAAACCTGACCCAAGCGAAATTTGCTCAGGATAAAGATATAGATACCATGCGCGATCGCTACCAGCACCGTAAGTAAATTTGTATACAATCCTACCACTAGGGTGAGCGTGTAAAGCGCCCAATTTATGCTTTTATTAAGTCGCATCGCCCGTAACAGTGCGGCGCTAGATAATAAAATTGTTACCGTCCACAAACTGTAACCCCTTGCTTCTTGGGCATAAAGCACGTGTAATGGGGAGATGGATAGGAATGCGATCGCAATCCATCCCGTTAGCGGTGATTCAAATAATTCTCGACATAACCAATAAATTAACGGCAACGCCAGCAAGCTAATTGCAGCAGAAAAACTTCTCATCGCTGCTGGAGAATAACCAAAACCTTGCCCCCAAAGTCGCGCCAGCATAAAATAAAGTGGCGGATGTTCTGGATTTTCTACTGCTAAGGATCTAATAGTATCGATTAAACCTTTTTTCGCATCGGGTTGTTGATACTTCTGTAAATCTGCTACTCTAATTACCCGGCTATCGCTAACTAAATCGGAAAAATCTTCTTTTGTATAACCCGACAAGCGTATTGATGTGACTGTTTCATCATACCAGTAAACTTTTTTGTCGATGCTGGCAAACCTAAAAAAGATTCCTAACGCTATCACGATTGCCAAGAAGTATTTTAATTTTAACTTATCTTTAAACTTGAACATGATATTTCCCTCCATTCGTCAACTCTCAGAAACCGGGTTTTTCCGAAAAACCCGGTTTCTTTGCATCACTTGTTTTTCCTAAATACCCTGATTTCGGGGTTAATTTTGTCAAAGTTTGAATAGATGTACATTTGATCGATGTTTCTATAACGCAATTCTTCTTGGTTGAATAAATCCCATTTGGGATAGGATTTATAGGTAAAGAGTAGCTTATATCCTAGTTCCCCACGGTTTAATTTATCGAAAAATTCGTATTCGGGGCGAGTCGTTTCAAAGCGGCGAATATCGTAACCGCTTGTGCCAATAATATAATCGGGATTTGTTTTGGCTAAAACTTCTAATGTAGGCTTTCTGGTAATTTCTGATTGGTAGTTTTCTAGGCGGGGTAAGTACTTGCGATCGCCTGCACCTAAAACTACTTCATTCTTGCTAATATTCTCTGCCATCCATTTTTCTACGTAATACCTCGAATCGTTTTCCATCAGTACATTTACTGAAAATGCATAAGCGAATGTATAAACAAATATCGCGGTCAGTAAAACTGCTTTTGCTTGAAAAAATTTCTTTGCTGGATTTAGTAATTCAGCAATAAACTGTCCGCCAAATAACGCCAGGATTAAACAAGAAGGCAGTAGGTATCTGACGTTGTTGTAAAAAACAACGCTGATATAAAACAGGTAATAGGAAACAATAGGTACTAAAAGGCAGAAGAGTAAATAAGATTTTTTCCTGTTTAATATAGCATTAAATAATCCCAACATGCACAGGCAATATAAAGGCCATCCAAAAGCAAATCTGATATGGCGGAAACTTTGCACAAACATATTGAAGTAACCGAATATATTTCTTTCAAATCGCGGGCGAATTTGGGCATCGCCTGCGGTAATTAAATTAACGTGCTTGATAAAACCTTGTAAATTAAAGACGATATTGTGGATGCTAAAAAAGATAGTAAATCCTAGAGCGATCGCTAAAATTACCTTCTCATCCATTATCGCATCTTTGAGCCGCGCATCCTTGTTGTTTTGCTTCAAATATAGGTAGTTTTGATAAACGATAAATATAGGTGTTAAAATATACAATCCATAAGCTTGGTCTTTCGTACCCACTGCGATCGCTGCGGTGGCTGAAAATAACAAATAATCCGCTAATTTGTGATGTTTCAAAATCCGGATATAAAACAACATAGAAAGCATTACCCAAAACAGGTAAGGCACTTCTAAATTAATTGTTTTGGCATAGTAAACAAAAGGACATAACAAAGCAGCGATTGATGCAGCAAAAACGGCTGCTCTTTCTTCATAAAGTTCTCTTCCGCATAAGTAAGTCACAAATACAAGTCCAGCACCCATAATGACGCTGGTAAATCTGCCAATATAAAAAAGAATCGTGTAGGTAGATAGACTGTCAACATCTACTAAATTTAAATTATGCAGCAGCAAAATCGGCGAATATAATATAGTTAAAATATAAAAATGAAACGGCGGATATTTAAAATGCCAGCCATTAGAAAAACCTTTTTCAATACCATCTAAAACCCTTGAAGGAATGAGTTCATCCGCCGCCCATGCATTAAAACTGGGCAGGCCCCATCCAATGCTGTAACTGTTAATAAAAACGCTGAAGCACAAGATAATAATTAGAGCTATTTTAAATTGATTTACCGATTTTAGATATGCTTTCAAAACCTTCACTCCTTCGGTTGTTTGAGAATACATGACGCCTGCAACACAGCAAAAAGTTCCGGATCGAATACAGAACATTTATTTAGAAGGGTTGATAAAGCTGGTACAGTACCTTGTTGTATCTTTTCCACGATTGGTTGTTTGGCTTGAAATTCCTCCATCCAATTATTATTTTGTACATAGTATAACGTAAAAGCGGCTCGATCCAGCAACCACAAATCTACCCCATAGGTTTGAATAAAGCGCTGTACTTGTTTTAAATCAAGACTGTATTGAGCATTAATTAGTTCCAAGGTGCGCTGCTGAATTTGAGCATAATACTTTTTGTGATAGGGCAGAGCATATCCTTGTCCTCCAACTAAAATAGATCGGTGGGCGAAGCTGGGTATGTTATTAGCTTCTTTGGCAATAGATGCAATGGTAATATCTTTTGGTTGTGACTCCAAGAACTTGTAAAGCGCTGGTACTTCGCCAACGACATAACTATCGGCGGCGAAGGAATAGTCCTGCAATTTTAAAATCGGCGGATATAAAAAGAGAGCAAAGGCGATGACCAAAGATAAGAAAGTTTTTGATTGGTAATTGGTAATGGGTAATCGGTAATTGATTAAGGTATCGAGTAATACTGTGATGGTAATCGTGGCGGCGATCGCAACTACAATCCTCAAGCTATGTTCTGTATATCGATTGGGCAAATGCAATTTAAACAGCAGCGCGTGGGCGATCAAAAACCACGACACCGATGCTATTAATATTTGCGGCAAGATATCGATGCCGCGAACCTGCTTTAATAAAGGAAATCGATTCGGATTTCGCAGGAGTATAGGCAACGCCAACGCTGCCCATAATTGGGGCGGAATTAAAAGGAAAGAATAATTAAATGCCAATCCACACCACTCGGTGGGTAACATACCGCTACGCTTACCGCAAAACCAAAACTTAATCGGATCTTTGTCAAAAAAGTTCGACCATCCATCGGGGAGAAAAGCGGGCAAGGTTTTTGCTTCGGCAGGACTGATAATTGGGCCAAATTCTGAAGGTTTGAAAGCGTAGGGGAGTAAAATTAAAAGGGCAACTGCTAAGGTAATAATGTAAAAGCGGATGGGTACTTTCCCCGCATCTCCAGCAGGGGCGGGTTTAGAGATA
>DNGJ01000270.1:11949-21914 GCA_003486305.1 Cyanobacteria bacterium UBA11371 | reverse complement strand
TCGATTCCTTGGGTTCCCCCCGGTATTGAAATCGACGGCAAAACCGTTTTTACTAGCGACGATGGCATCAAATTAGAATCGCTGCCGCCTTGGGTGGCGATTATTGGCAGCGGTTATATCGGTTTAGAATTTTCCGATGTATACTCGGCTCTCGGCTGCGAAATCACGATGATTGAAGCTTTGCCCGAGTTAATGCCCGGATTTGACCGCGATATCGCCAAAATAGCGGAAAGAATTTTGATTACTCCCCGCGATATCGAAACGAAAGTCGGCGTTTTGGCACAAAAAGTTATCCCCGGATCTCCAGTAGTCATCGAACTCGCCGACGCTAAAACTAAAGAAGTTGTAGATGTATTGGAAGTCGATGCTTGTTTGGTAGCTACTGGACGCATTCCTTATACTCAAAATTTGGGGTTGGAATCTGTAGGCGTGGAAACCGATAGGCGCGGATTTCTGCCAGTTAACGACAAGTTGGCAGTATTATCGGCAGGGGAACCAGTGCCGCATTTATGGGCAATTGGAGATGCTACGGGTAAGATGATGCTGGCACACGCGGCATCGGCACAAGGGATTGCAACGGTAGAAAATATTTGCGGACGCGATCGCGTGGTAGACTATCGCAGCATCCCCGCCGCCGCTTTTACCCACCCAGAAATCAGCTTTGTGGGATTAACTGAAAGTGCAGCAAAAGAGTTGGGCAAAGAAGAAGGTTTTGAAGTTGGTGCGGTGCGGACTTATTTTAAAGGCAATTCTAAAGCGATCGCCGAAGGCGAAGCCGACGGTATCGCCAAAGTTGTCTACCGCAAAGATACAGGAGAAGTGTTAGGCGTCCACATCATCGGACTGCACGCTAGCGATTTAATTCACGAAGCATCGAATGCGATCGCCGCGCGTCAATCCGTCCACTCCCTAGCTTACCTAGTTCACGCCCATCCCACGCTTTCAGAAGTGCTGGATGAAGCATATAAACGCGCAGTAGGTCATGGGTAATCGCATTCCCAGGCAACTCCCTGGGAAACAACGGTAATAGTAAAACAACACCAATTACCAATTACCAATTACCAATTACCAATTACCAATTACCCAAAATGCAGATTCGTCGTCGTCCCCCCAATCCCGCCGTTGCAGTCAAAGAATTGCGCTATCAGGTAGCAATGCCAGATTCTGCGCCGCGCAATATCTTGGAAGAAATTGTCTGGTATAAAGAAACCGAAGTTAGCCAAATGAGGGAACGTTTGGCGCTGTCGGAATTGCAGCGGAAAATAGCCGACGCGCCAGCACCCCGGGATTTTGTCGCCGCTTTGCGACAAGGGAAAACTAAACCAGCACTGATTGCGGAAGTTAAAAAAGCATCTCCGAGTAAAGGGGTAATCCGGGAAGATTTCGATCCGGTAGCGATCGCAAATGCGTACCAAACTGGCGGTGCGACTTGTTTATCGGTTCTCACGGATGAAAAGTTCTTCCAAGGTAGCTTTGAAAACTTGGCTAAAATCCGCGCTGCGGTTGACTTGCCTCTTTTGTGCAAAGAGTTTATTATTTACCCTTACCAGATCTACCTAGCTCGCCTTAAGGGTGCTGATGCAGTCCTGCTGATCGCGGCGATACTTTCCGACCAAGATTTGCAGTACTTTGTTAAAATCGCCAATGCTTTAAGGATGACTCCCCTGATCGAGGTGCATACTTTAGAAGAGCTAGACCGCGTGTTAGCCTTGGACAAAGTTGACCTGGTTGGCATTAACAATCGCAACCTGCAAGATTTTTCTGTCAACCTGGAAACAACAAAGGAAATTTGGGCGGCGCGGGGTGACCAACTGCAAGAGCGGGGTATTCTGGTCGTGAGCGAGTCGGGTTTGCATACACCCAACGACCTCAGCTTAGTAGCAGGTGCTGGTGCTGATGCCGTTTTAATCGGCGAGTCGTTGGTAAAGCAACCCGATTTAGCAGGAGCGATCGCAGCGCTGTTTGCTAAAGCGCAGTCTACCACCTAGATAATATGGGAAATCTGGGAGCTTCGTGGTAAACCCACGCAGCGGGAACTTGGATTCCTCAAAGTGAGGCTATTCGTCGAAAACTGAGGTAAATTCGCATAAATGGAGCAAATACCCCTTCCCTCCCCGATTCACTACGAATTGGTTCTGCAAATGCTAGAACGACAAACTATGTTCGCGGTGACGGGGACTCCTGCTATGAGGGAAAAAGTGCAGCAATTGATTATTACCATGCGGAAAGCAGCTGCCCAACAAAAACAACTGGAAGAAATTTTCCAGCAGGCAGGTTTGCAAGTAGACTACCGTTGGTCGCTCAATCACGTCAATAGCGATCCTAATTCGTCGTCAGATCGCTTCCCCATGCGCCAAACTCCCCCTGCCTAATTTCGAGCCAATTAACAGTACAATAAAATTCCCCAAACAGGTCGATCGCTCTCAAACGACCTCAACCTTTGTGCCCTGAGAAATATTAATTCAGATTTGAGAAACCAAGGAATCGGAAAATCTAGGGGCTAAGATTTGGAAACTCCAAACTATCTGATCGTTATAGGACAACAATGAACGACAAGCTGATGCTGATGATACCCGGTCCTACACCCGTGCCGGAACAAGCATTACTCGCTTTAGCCAAGCACCCCATCGGTCACCGCAGCAGCGAGTTTGCGCCGATTATGGCGGAGTGTACCGAAAACCTCAAGTGGCTGCACCAAACGCAAAATGACGTGCTGATGCTGACCGCATCGGGGACGGGGGCGATGGAAGCTGGGATAATTAATTTCTTGAGTCCCGGATCTCGCATCTTGGTAGGATGCAATGGTAAGTTTGGCGATCGCTGGGCGGAAGTCGGCGAAGCTTACGGCCTCAATGTAGAAAAAGTTACCGCAGAATGGGGCAAACCCCTCGACCCCGAACAGTTCCGCGAAAAGCTGGAAGCCGACAAAGAAAAGGAAATCAAAGCCGTCGTCGTCACCCACAGCGAAACTTCTACGGGTGTCCTAAATGACCTGGAAACGATCAACCGCCATGTCAAAGCCCACGGCGAAGCTTTGATAATTGTCGATACCGTCACCAGCATGGGCGCGGTCAACGTCCCCGTGGATGAGTGGGGACTCGATGTAGTCGGTTCCGGTTCGCAAAAAGGCTACATGATTCCCCCCGGCTTGGGTTTTGTATCGGTCAGTCCCAAAGCTTGGGAAGCCTACAAAACCGCTAAACTGCCCCGGTACTATCTCGATTTAGGTAAATACCGCAAAGACGCTGCTAAAAATAGCACACCATTTACCCCACCAGTTAACTTAATCATCGCGCTGCAAACAACGCTGCGGATGATGAAAGCGGAAGGATTAGAAAATATCTTCGCGCGGCATATCCGCCAGATGAACGCGACTCGCGCCGCCGTGAAAGCGATGAGTTTGCCGTTATTTGCGCCGGATAGCGCCGCCTCGCCTGCGATTACCGCCGTCGCCCCGGTGCAAGTCGAAGCGGAAAAAATTCGCTCGATCTTGAAGAAGAAATTCGACATCGCGATGGCGGGGGGACAAGACCACCTCAAGGGTAAGATATTCCGGATCGGGCATTTGGGATTTGTCAGCGATAGGGATATATTGAGCGCGATCGCATCGCTGGAAGCTGCCCTAATTGAACTGGGATACGATGCCTTCACCCCCGGTGCAGGTGTCGCCGCCGCCGCCAGCGTCTTCGCCCAACGTTAAGCGGTTAAAACCTGTGGTGCGTTACGCTGTCGCTAACGCACCCTACTGGCATCAGGTAAGGAGTCGCGGTAGGTGCAGAGGCAATCAGAACTACTTGGCCTTTTTCGTTAATTATCCAACCCGTCGCTTCCACTAACTGAGCATCTGTTGTTGTAGCAGATGTAACCAAGGGTTCCTCAGTATTGCCCCTGCTCCCCTGCTCCTCCGTGTCGAGGGTAACCAAATCTACCAGTACAGTTTCGCCGCTGAAAGATTCGTTGGGGCTGGGGGAAATGCCCCCGCGTCCGGTGACGACAAAGCTGCTACCGTGGCGCACAGGGGCGCAGCGGTCAACGATTAGCCTGGTAGCATCGGCGAAATTGTGTGGCAATTCGATTAATCCAGAACTGGGATTGACATCGGGCGTATTGATTGTTACCTCGCCCTGACGCCCAAAGCGGGAACTAGCTGTAATGTCACTTTCTGGAGTATCTAAAATCGGTGGTGGACGAAACTCTGTGCCGAAGATGGCTTGAGCTGTGATGTTAACCTGACCGCCGTCGCCTCTAAAGGCATTGGCGGTGATATCGCTATTTTCTAACGCGACTAAGTTGGGAGTGTCGATAATGATATTGCCGCCAGTGCCGCCAGTACCGAAAGTGCCAGCAGTGGTAGAGATATTGCTGTGGCGGCGAAGTAGAAGTAGAGATTGCGATCGCAGAGTAATATTGGCTCCATCACCACCCAATGCACTTTCACCGATGATCGCTCCCCTGTCCAGCCCGATCGAGTCAGCCTCAACTTCCAAGTCACCTGCCCTGCCCGTCCCTGTACTGTTGACGGTGACTCTACCTGCATCCCGAACAATCAATTCCCCAGTGTAGATCGTCAAGTTACCAGCTCGTTTTTCACCCAAGGTCTGAGTCGCTAAATTGCTGCCCAAGCCTCTTGCCCCTGCGCCAATCACTTCAACAGACTCAGAGGCATTCACTTCCAAAGTTCCACCTATACCTTCACCTAAAGTAGAAGCAGATATTTCTCCTCCATCCCGCACAATCAATCTGCCAGTTGTAATCCTTAAGCTTCCAGCCACTCCCATCCCTGCACTCTCAGTAGTCAAAGAACTGCCAAACACGCCATTAGGTCTAGTTCCAATGACTTCCACCGACTCAGAGGCGTTCACTGCCAAAGTTCCGCCCTGACCGCTACCTGTAGTAAAAGCTGCTACTTCTCCTCCATCTTGAACAATCAATCGACCAGTGGTAATCGTGATATTTCCAGCCGCTCCCCTCCCTCCACTGTAAGCAGATATAGAGCTGGGAGACAGACCATCGGGTCGGGTTCCAATTACTTCTACAGACTCAGACGCATTTACCACTAAATTTCCGCCAGTGCCGCTGCTGTTAGAAAGAGATGAAGTTGCTATATCAGCGCCATCGCGGACAATCAACCGACGAGTGTTAATGGTCAAAGTTCCAGCATTTCCAGCTCCCAAAGTTTCAATCGATATGCTGCTGCGAGAAAACAAACCATTTTCTAAAATGACACCCGCCACTTCTACTGATTGGGAGGCGTTTACAGTTAGCTGACCTGCTGGTTTGTCACCAGTAACAGGAGCGAATATCCACGATCCATTCAGGACATTTAATCTTCCCGTTTCGATTAAAATATTGCCTCCAGATCCCGTACCACTGGCAAAGCCAGATATTCTGCTGTCATTGTCCAAAGTCACAAAATCTGAAGTTTGCACCGTAATGTTCCCTGCCACTTGACTTTGGCCTGCGGCAAATGCTCCCAATTTAGCGCCATCAGTCATAGAAAGTGACCTGGCTCTAATGCTAATGTCACCACCCCGACCCGCTGTTCCCAAAAATGCAGAGCTATCGATGTCGCCGTTCACAAGCGCCACAGAACCACCAGCCTGAAGCATCACGTTGCCAGCATTTCCTTGACCGGCAGCTACTGTCGAGATGTAACTATCCCCTGAGAAATTGACGTCATTCCTAGCATTAATTTCAACGTTCCCTGCATTTCCAGAACCGCGAAGATTGGATGCATCAATAGTACTACCGTTCAAAAGAGTGACTGAATCAGCAGTAAGGGTGATGTTGCCCCCATTTCTGCCACCATTGAAGGTTCCCGACCAGAGATAGCCTTGTTTCCCCGAAGCTAAATAAGTACCCGTTGTAATCGAAATGTCCCCTGCATCTCCTCTAGAAGATTCATCGGCTATAGTCGCGATTTCGCCCCCAGTTAACTCAACTAAATCAGTAGAAACAATTCTCACATCACCAGCGTTACCAGCGCCGATAGTCGTTGAGCGAACCGTTGCGCCGGATGAAGCACTAAAAGAGCGGGTATTAACAAAAATGTTACCAGCATTGCCAGAAGCATCAGGAAAGACTGTATTGTAAAGACCACTTCCCGCTTGGCTCAACATTCCAACACCAGAAATGCTGAAGTTATTGGCATTGACGGTAATATCTCCCCCATTTCCTGTGCCTTCTGTCCCAGCAACTAAACGCCCACCATTTACGGCTGTGAAATTATTAGCATTGACAACAATATCGCCACCTCCCAGGCTACGCACATTTACTCTCGCATCATCTGTCAAAGTAACGTTTGCTCTTGTGCCTTGACCAGGAAAGCTTAAGCTGAGGATATTCCCATTTACTGCTAATCCCACAATTCCAGCACTTGCTATTCCTGCCAATTCGATCCGACCACCCGGAGCATCTAATCTGCCACCTTCTTGGGTGACATCACCACCTAAAAGTGCCAAACTTCTCCCCGATTGCACTTGGAGTCCCACAGGTTGATTGTTAGAGTCAGTTGCTATGGAGTGATTGACAATGCTCCCGGGATTGGCTCCTATTTGCAAGCCGATGGGAACATTGATACTTAACAAAGGTGCTGCTTGAGGATTTGTAGCGCTAAATTCTACCCCATCGGCAAACTTGAAACTACTCGCCGTAGTTGCTAGAAACGAGCCACCAATATTCAGCCTTGCATTAGGGCCAAAAATAATTCCACTAGGATTGAGCAAGAATAAATTAGCATTGCCATTCGCGCGAAGGGAGCCATCAATATTAGAAATTGTTCCACCCGTAACGCGACTGAATATATTTTCAATTTCTGGGGAATTATTAAAAAAAGCTTCTCCACCTGTAGGAACCGAAAACTCGCGAAAGCTGTGGAAAAGATTGTTTCCGGAGCGGTTGCCGTCGTTAATTGTAAAGTTTAGGTTATTTGTTGTTGTAACATTGGTAGAGAGCGTCCCATCTGCGGCAATTTGCGAATAAACTGCGCTAGTCTGGCTCAGACAGGCGATGGCAATACTGGCTAAAATCGGGAGGGAGCCTGGGAAAAAACCCGTGCTGCGAGCATCACCCTGTTGCATAAATCAACTATGTTAAAGGAATAATTATTATAAGAACTTACACATACTGAAATTGTATTTTTTTTACATCTACCTTAAGAGATAGAAATTAAAGTAATAGTAATGGTAGGGTGCTGTCTTCGGTAGCGTAACGCACCCTACGGTTTGGGTTTTATAGCCAATTGCCGACTAAAACAAAAGGCGCCCAGTAATAGGGATGCTTGAAATTCTCCGACAAAGATATTTGGGCGCGGCGCAATGCTTCTGACTTGCCATGAGTGGCTAATTCTCGGTAAAACTGAGCCATCAGGGTAGCGGTTGCTACATCTTGCACGGGCCAAAGCGTTGCTAAGGTGCTGCGCGCGCCCGCGCGCACTGCTACGCCAGCGATGCCTAAAGTTGCCCGCCTGTCTCCGCTTGCGGTTTCGCAGGCACTCAGAACTAGCAGTTCAATTGCTCGCCCTCTGGCTTGGTTTCTGACGCGCAAGAAGGTATCAAATTGCTTGACCTTGAGGCGACCATCCCAGGTGAGAATAAAGGTGTTGTCGGCACTGGAACTGAATTTGCCGTGAGTGGCTAGGTGTACGACGGGGTAGGGTGCGGCGTTGATTTGCTGGCGCAAACTCTCCCCGGTAAATTGCTGATTCAACAATACAGTCCCCGGCACAATTTCTTGAATTTTTTGCAATTCTTTCTCCACTGCGGGTAGGGGTGGAAATCCTTCGCGAGATGCGCTCAATCCCAGCATTAAAGCTTTTAATTGAAATCGTGCTAGAGATTGCGGTTCTAGCAATTGTAACCCTGGAGCAAGGGCAAGGTTATACTGCTGCAACAGGTGCTGTTTGCCGTCATGGAGAACCGCCATTGGGATATTCCGCAAAGTACCATCTAATACAAATACCAAGGTTTTAACGCCGCTGTTTTTGATTTCTGTTTCTCCGGGTCGAATTAACCAATCATAAACTTGTTGAGCAAGGCGCAAGATTTGTTGCCTGCTGGAACTCGGTCTTCCCAGGATTCGCCGCAGTTGTTCTAAAGTTTCTTCAATTTGGTTTTGGGGCAGATTGGTGCTGTAATGACGCAAAGGTTGTTGCGGCAGACTGAGGATAACATCTAATCGATCTGACAAAATAATTGGGTAGATTACTGCTGCGGTTTTGTCTACTTGGTCGATTAATTCGGGTTTGGCATTCAGGCAGGCTTCTTGAAAGAAATTATCGAGTTCTGCTAGTTGTAGAGATTCGATCAGATTGCGCGCTTGAATTAAGTTATTTTGGCTAACTTTATCCCCAGTTTGTAACAGTAACCCGACTAACTGACGATAAACAGGTTCTACACTTTCGCGAAACGAAAATTGCACTTCTGGGTTGATTGCCGTTAAGTCGCTGCGGAGGGATTTTAAGGTGTTCACGGCTTCGGTGTATGCTGCGATCGCTCCCTCATTCTGTCCCTGCGCTTTCAGTACCCTTCCCAATTGCCACTGCCAGCGATAGGCTATATCTGACCCATCAATTGCCTGCGCCAACAGCAGCGCTTGTTGGGTTACGGTTTGAGCGCTTGACAATTGTTGATTTATCTCGTATAATTCGCCCAAACTTCCCAAAGCCAAAGATTCGGCGCGTCGGTCTTGCAGGTTTTTGGCTTCCTGAACGGCTTTAGCCAAAATTTGGGCGATGTCAGTGCTATTAACAAGTGACTGTTCGATCAAGCTTTGCGCCAAATTAATCCGAGCATAGACTGAAGTGCGGCTAGGGGGTAACTCTTTGAGTTCTTGTTGAATCGTGGGAAACAAAGTTTGGGCTTCTGAATTTTGTTGAGTTTCCACCAACAAACTAAGCTGATTAATTAAAGCTTGAATGCGGGTATTTTTAGATTGAGAATTAGCTGCTTGTCGGTATAATTCTAAAGCAGCTTGAGTTTGATTCTGGGCGTTTTGTCTTCTATTTGCCGCTGCGAATTTTTTAGCTATGGCGCGTTTGGTATTGCCTAAACTGAGTTGAATCGAAGCAGTTACACCTTTTAATCCTAGTTTTTGGGCAATCTCCAAACTTTGCTGCAAAACTTTTTCAGACTGCTCTAAATTGCCCACAACGCGCAGGGTATTGCCCAGATTGAGCAATCCTGTTGCTTTAATAATTGAGTCGGGTGATGCAAGTAAGCTGGTTTCTACTTGTTCTAAAGTATTGGTAGCGCGACGGTAGAATCCCAATGCTTGCATCGCCTGGGATTGGTTAATTAAATTGGCGATAATACCAGATCGATCGCGTGCTTTTTTATAAGCCGCCGCTGCTTTTTGCAAAGTATCGAGGGCGGATTCGGCTTGTCCTAAAGATAATTGCAAGAAACCTTGAATATTCAAAGTTTGAGCCAAGATTAGCGGTGAGGAATCGGTGTTTAGGAGGGAGAGACTGTTTGCGATCGCATCTTTCGCCTGATTCCACAATCCCAGTTGCTGGTAACTTAAAGATAAATTGCTCAAAGCCGAAGCTTGATTGAGTTTATCCCCAGCAGCAGCAAACTCATTAGCAGCTTGCTGCCAAATTCTTGCAGCTTCAGAAAACTGCCCCGCCTCATACAAAGCTTTCCCTTGTTGCACCAGTTCTAAGTTCGTATTCAGGACAGAAGTCCCGCTCCTATCTGTTGCCAAAGTTGGCTTGTTCGAGAGCGATTGAACGCCTAAAAAAGTTATCAATCCCAACAGGCAAAACAGAATAAAGGCAAATAATCGCTTGGATAAAATTCGTTTAATTAACATCTTGCACCATTCTCACTAAATCCGATACCCCGCCCGGAAATCAATTTCCGGGCTGATAGCCAAAGTCCTTTCGCTATTAGCCAGGGATTTTAATCCCTGGCGGGTGACGCAACGGGTGAAATATCTAAGTTTAACGAACATGGCATTCAATT
>DNGJ01000270.1:11553-11674 GCA_003486305.1 Cyanobacteria bacterium UBA11371 | reverse complement strand
CTTTATCGTTAATTATCCACCCTGGCGCTTCGACTATTCGATGCGGAGGCTGGAGCCTCCCGAACTGCGTTTCCAGGCTGGAGCCTGGAAACGAGGGATTTAACGAACATGGCATTCAATT
>DNGJ01000270.1:0-11266 GCA_003486305.1 Cyanobacteria bacterium UBA11371 | reverse complement strand
TTAATTATCCACCCTTGCGCTTCGACTATTTCAGTAATTTGTGATGATTCTTTCCTCCTCGCTTGCTCACCTGCTCTCCTACTTTCCTGCCTTGCAGAATTAATATCAACTAAATCGACCAAATATGCACTATCGTTCAAAGGTTCGGTGGGACTGGGTGGTAAGCCGCCGCGCCCGGTAGCAACGAATGAACTTTGCTGTGCGGTAGGAGAACACCTGCGATCGATCAATCCAGTAATATCAACCACAGTTTGCGGTAATTCGATTAAACCGGAACTGGGGTCAACATTAGGAGTATTTATTTCTACCGTTCCGCTTAACTCTGGCCCGCCAACTTGGGAAATCGCGGTAATATCGCTGTTTGGGGTGTCTTTTGTGCCAGCTTGAGCGCCAAAGATACCCTGTGCTGTAATTGAAACTCGCCCTCCCCTTCCATTAAAAGCATCGGCGGCGATGTCGCTATTTTCTAATGCGACTAAGTTGGGGGTTTTAATTGTAATATTGCCTCCATCTCCGTTTGTACCGTTTTTACCAGCAGAGGTGGAAATATTACTATTGCGGCGCAATACGATTAAGTCTCGCGCTTCTAATTGAATATCTCCGCCATTTCCGGCGGATTCGGTTTCGGCGGCGATTCGAGATTTATCTGTTATAAAAAGCCTTTGAGTACGAACGGTAATATCCCCACCTGCACCCGCACCAAAAGCGCCGGTACTCAGGTTAGTTTGATTGGATAGAGAAATTGCTTTTGCTTCAATTGAAATAAAGCCGAATCCAGATTCAGCTTCGCCCACATTTTCTGTTTTGCTGCCAAAACTGTCGGCGGTAATTTGACCGTTATTAACGGCGAATAAGTTACCCGCTGTAATCGAGATGCCTCCGGCAAAACCTCCGCTGCTTGTTCCTTCCCCGACAGTATCGCTGAAGATAGAACTATTGATAATTGAGATATCGTCGATAGCTTTAACTGTGACGCTTCCGGCATTACCTCCTACAAAGTTGCTGCTGCCCAAAGTTGCTTTATCGGTTAAAGTAACCACACGTGCTGCGATCGCAATATTCCCCGCATCCCCCGTCGCGGCGTCTTCTGCATTGCTTAAAATAGTGCTATTGCCAATACCAACGGCATCTTTAGCGTTAATTGTGATGTCTCCAGCTTCGCCAACGCCAAAGGTGGAAGATTCGATCGTAGAGTCATCCGTTAGGGAAACCGACTGCGCGTTAATTTCGATATTTCCCGCATCACCCGTTCCATAGGTGCTGGTACTCAGGTTAGCCTGATTTGAGAGCAAAACAGATCCAGCATCAATTGAGATAATTCCCAATCCAGATCCGCTTTTGTTTTCTTGTGCATCGCCGAAACTTTCAGCCGTAATTTCGCTTTGTAAAGAAAGTGCGAAAGAATTGCCAGCTTTTATTGTAATAATCCCGGCAAAACCACCGCGGGTTTGCGTTGAATTGCTAAACGTATCGCTGAAGATATTGCTATTAACAATAGAAATCGAATCTTTGGCGTTTAGATCGATGAAACCAGCGTCTCCACCGACAAAGTTACTGCTTTCTATAAGCGTACCACCGCTGATGGAAATTGACCCATCGGATGCGATGCTGAGATTACCTGCATTGCCTGTTGCTGCTTTCTCTGCATTGCTGGTGATGTTGCTACTAACAATCTTTAGAGTATCCCTCGCGAAAATGCCGATTTTTCCAGCATCTTGCTGACCATCAAAGGTGCTGGTTTGAATCCGACTCGCATCGGTAATCGCAACCGATCCGCCGTTGATTGCAATAATTCCACCTTTACCGCTACCGCTTTTTACTTGAGTATTGATATCGGTACCAACGAGAGCGATCGCACCCCCAGCATTTATCTCTACAAATCCAGCATTTCCAGCCCCAAAAGTATCGCTGGAAATAATGCTATTCGTAATTTCAATTCCATCTTTGGCTGTCAGTATAATGTTCCCAGCGTCACCATCACCCTTGGTTGTGGTTGCTAAGCCGGTGGGAGTATTTTGAATCATCGAAATCGAATCCGCTTCAATGATTATATTACCGCCTTTTCCGGCAGCATTTGCAGGTACTTCGCTGGTAAGCTTGCTATCAAAGATACTCACCAAACCATTACCTTGCACCAATATATTTCCAGCATTTCCCTTCCCCAGGGTATCTTGAATATCGCTTTCGAGTATGCTCTTTACAATGACAACATTCTCTTTAGCGTTAATCTCAATATTCCCGGCGTTGCCAAGTCCCCAGGTAATGCTGTCTGCATCAGTACCGTTGGTTAAGGAAACGGAATTAGCTTTAATCATCAGGTTTCCCCCATTTCCTTGTCCAAAGGTTCCCGTACTCAAAGAAGCCGTATCTGTTGTTAAACTCGATCCAGCTTGGATGATAATATCGCCGCCGTCGCCAATTGCGGCTCGTTGCTCGTCACTTTCTGGATTGATATTATTTTCAATGCGGCTGAAAGTAATAGTTATTGCCCCCGCAGCATCAATGGCAATATTACCTGCTTTTGCCCCCTGCGTCCCCAAACCCGTAGCAATTCCACTTGTCAGCAGACTGTCGGAAATTTCTAAATTATTAGCGTTAATGGCAATATGACCACCCCCGCCCGCTAATACGTTAATTCCCGCTTTATTAATAATAGATACATCGGATCTTTGTACGCCGGTGGGAAAACTTAAACTGCCATTTTCATCGATTGCAATTGTTCCCTCGCCTGCCAAACCTCCCACCTCGACTCGACCTCCAGGCGCTTGCAAAATGCCGCCATCGATTATTACATTTCCCCCTACAAGTGTTAATGTATTTCCTTGGTTCACTTCCAAGGTATTGAACCTGTTATCGAAAGCTTTTGTTTCGCCATCTTGAGGGTTTTCTATTTGCCGCGATCCTTGGACGCGAATTGGTTCTGCTTTACTGCCATATTGCAACCCGACGGGTACGCTAATTGTTAATAAGGGTGGAGTTTGAGTATTGGTAGCGCTAAACTGCGTTCCGTCGGAAAATATTAAACTTCTCGCCGTACTTGCCATAAACGAACCGCCGATATTTAACCTGGCATTTGGGCCAAAAATAATCCCGCTCGGATTGAGTAAAAATAAATTAGCCCTCCCATTGGCTCGAATTAACCCGTCAATATTAGAAATTGACCCGCCGGTGACGCGACTAAAAATATTTTGAATGTCCGCAGCGTTGTTAAAAAATGCCTCGCCGCCCGTAGGGACGGAAAATTCCCGAAAGCTGTGAAATAGGTTGTTTCCGGCTCGGTTGCCGTCATTAATTGTAAAATTTCTATTATTCTGGGTTGTTACGTTTGTAGATAAGCTTCCATCTGGGGCGATTTGGGCTGGCGCTGGATTACAATTATTTAAAACTAAACAATAACAAGGCAAAGTTAATAATAATTTCCTTCTCTGCGATCTGTTCATTTCTGTCTGCCCAAGCCCATAGTTGTTTGGTTCAATTATATTTTAATATAATTTGCTAATTTATCCTAAATATTTTTTGATTTTTAGTAATTTTTGCTAAAAGCACCGCTGCGATCGCGCAGGGTGCCGCGCCGCCTCATCAGCTTATTATTTGGAAATTTGAAGTGTAGATGCACGCTGTATAAAACGGTTTATTAGTTGCTGCTTGCAGGGGAATTTGAGCGTTGAGGTTCAACGGGATTGGACACTGCGGAACTTTGAATAGTGCAGCAATCAATTAATGGCTTATCTGCGATTTGTTTTAGTCCGGCAGACTCTAAAAGCTGTTTCCAATCAGCAGTGATGGTGGCATTGTTTGCAGCAGAACGTCGCATTTGAGCCAAAGCCATTAAGGTATCGTACCACAGACCGTTTTGGGCGTATACATTGGGGCGATCGCGTTCTTTTGCTTGCTGTAATTGGCTCTGCAAATCGGCACTCTTTTCAATTCTCTGAACCATCAATCCATCCAGGAAAATTCGCTTCCCAGAATTGCATACTAAATCAAAATACCAGCGATAATTTTTACCAGTTTCTAGAGGTTTTACTTCGGCAGGAAGGCTAATGCTAACAATCCCCGACTCTCGCTTCAGGTCAATTTTTGTTGTGAAAACATTTTCATCGTTTTCATCCTTTAAAACAAACTCCGCCGTTTGTGCAGAAGTTGCCGGAACGTAGACAAAAAATGTCGGTCGCTCTGCCACAGTTAAGGCCAAACTATTAATTGGCATTAAGGCTGTTAGGGGCGGATTTGGTATTGTTTCACCCTCGGAACAAGTGCCTTGATCGCGAGTTCCTGCGCCTTCTGTGTTAGCGGGTGTGCCTCGATTGGGAGGAGTCCAATTAATCGCAACATCTGGGAATTGCGATCGCATAAAGAGCGCCGAAGTTGCCAAGGGTGACCCGATGAATAATTCTAAGGTTATCGCCAGGGAAAGCGTTGCCAAATTGCGGTAATAATGCATTGCCATACTCAAACTCGGATTAGCCAATGGTGAACTGTTGTACGTAAACTAGCTACGTTCTACAATAGCCAGATTCCAGATAAGCGGCGAACAGCCAATTATCAGACGCAAAGTTATGACAAAAGGTTTTTTGGCTGCATTTAAACTGATTCCAGTTATTACGGGAACCATCATATTGATGGGTAGTAACGCTCTGGCTAGTTTGTCAATCTCAAGTTTAGATGATGACCCCTGTTGTCAAAAACAGGGAATTGACGGAGAATCCAAGTTAATTTGTTCCCCATCTTCCTCAATGCTCTATGCCCAAGTTACTTCAGTTTCTCAATTATCGGACGTGCAGTCAACAGACTGGGCGTTTCAAGCATTACAATCTCTGATCGAGCGCTACGGGGTTATTGCGGGTTATCCGGATGGTATGTTTCGCGGTAACCGCGCCATGACGCGCTACGAATTCGCCGCCGCGTTGAATGCAGCTTTAGTTCGGATCAACGAGTTAATGGCAGCAGGATTTAAAGATCGGGTGTCTGAGGAAGATTTAGCGACGATACAACGGTTGCGAACCGATTTCGCCCCGGAATTGGCAACTTTAACCCGAACGATCGATAGATTAGAACCACAAATTGCTCAATTGGAGGCGAACCAATTTTCCACGACGACCAAGTTAACTGGATTTATTAATTTTAATTTGGATGGAGCGATAAGCCTCCCTTCGCTGGCGCGATTGGGCGAAGCGGAGATGCCTCGCTTCGCTTGCGCGAACGCCCTTTGGGCGAATCGCACCTGGTAATGTCCGAGTGGAAAGAATCGATCCAACGGATAGTTCCAGTCTCCCACAACGAGGCAGCGATAACCGCCCCATCGTCACAAAATCGGTGCTAATCTCAATGGCGCTATTAGCATGGATGGCGCAAATATGCAAGGCGCGTGGATTACGCTATTTTGAATCAACAGAATCTTGTTGGAAAAAAAGAGGATAATTAACGTAATTTGCTAATTGTTAATTGCTAATTGCTAATATAGGTTTTTACTGATATTAGCTATTAGCCATTAGCTATTAGCTGCTATGCATGAGATAACTAGTTATTGTTGACCGAGAAACCCGGTTTTTTAGAAAAACCGGGTTTCTGAGCCAGGTTGGTCGAAAAATTACCCTTCGGTGTACCCAAAATCGTGCGGATTTCCCCAGCTGCCTTTGGATATCTGTTTTAGAACGTTATTCAATCAGGTATTAAGCATGGAAACCGCTCAAGCTAACCAACCCGTTTTACGATTGGGTTCCACTGGTCCAGCCGTAAAAGAGTTACAAAAATTATTAAAGCAAAGAGTTCCGATTGTCTCTAATCTTGAGGTTGATGGCATTTTTGGCGAAGTGACGAAACTGGCAGTTGAAGTGTTTGAATACCGAGTTTTCCTCAAGCGCGATGGTATTGTTGATGCCAAAACCTGGAAAGCACTCTACGCCGGTAAGCGCGATGACCTTCCCGTGCTGCGTCGCGGTAGTCGCGGTGATGATGTGGCAAGGGTTCAAGATGTTCTAAAATTTTCTGTCATTACTGCCGAATATATGGGTTTTGATGGCTACTACTTTGGTGTTGTTGATGGCGACTTTGGCGCGAAAACCGAAGCGGCAGTGAAAGCATTTCAGAAGGATCGTGACTTGGTGGTAGATGGAGTTATTGGCGCTAAAACTTGGCAAGCTTTGATGGAATTAGCTGCTATGATCAGCCACATCGGTTTTTAGGTGTATAGAGAAACCGGGTTTCTGGGAAGAAACCCGGTTTCTAGGGCAAAATGATATGAAAGTTTACGCTCTAAACCTGGTTTGGAGCGTAATTTTATTTCATTTGGTAGAGTTGTTCCGACTGGCTTGGGCGCTAGCTTAGAAACTAGATGACCATTAGTAGGCATCCCAAGGGTAGCTGGTCACGCACTAGCTAGATAGGAATAAACCATGCAAGAACTGATTCAAGCTGTGTATAACAACAGCGATGAAAAAACGGCGCTGTTTCAGTTGATCGGCGCGTTAAGCGTTTCAGGGAAGCGGTACTTCTTGCGAAATGAGATTCTGCAAGTTTTCGCCGACTACTGTCAGCAATATCAAAAACCTGCTTATTTTTACCACTCTTCGGCTTTAGGTAAACTCATCCATAGCACTCACGAGATTTTATTGTTAGATGAAAGTATCTGGTTGCTTGTTCGTCCTTGGATCGCATCGCAACAAGTCTGGCGATTGACTGGGGATTTGAGCAGTTTTGAACAACAGACGGTAAAGGGATGGTTGGATGCGCGCGATCGCACTGTCAACCGCTACCAACCCCAAATTTTAGAACTAGACTTTCACCCCTTCTATAAAGATTCCCCCGCTATCGACGATCCTAGAAATATCGGTCAAGGTTTAACCTTCCTCAATCGCTATTTTTGCGACAAATTATTAACCGAACGTCAGTTTTGGCTAGAGGCGTTGTATAAAGTTTTGCAGCGACACCAGTACGATGGCGTGGATTTGATGATCGGATCGAGCATCCACTCTGGTAATGAGTTATCCCAACAAGTTAAAGTGGCGCTAAAATTCCTCAGCACTTTACCCCCAGATGAATCTTACGAAAAGTTTCATCCCCAATTGCAACAACTCGGTTTTGAACCTGGATGGGGTAATAATGCTTCTCGCGCGCTGGAAACTTTTCAATTACTTAATCGACTTGCAGATAACCCAGAACCTGCTATTTTAGAAGCTTTTGTTTCTCGCATTCCAGCATATTTCCGCATCGTTCTAGTTTCGATCCACGGTTGGGTTGCACAAGATGATGTTGTCGGACGATCCGAAACAATGGGTCAAGTTGTTTATGTCCTCAACCAAGCTCGCAGTTTAGAACATCAACTAAAGGAAGATATTAAACTTTCTGGGTTAGACTTTTTTGGGATTAAACCGCAAGTTACGATCCTGACTCGCCTGATTCCCAACTGCGAAAGCACCCAGTGCAACTTACGCCTAGAAAAAGTTGAAGATACCGATAACGCCTGGATTTTGCGCGTGCCTTTCCGCGAATTTAATCCTAAAGTTACCGGCAATTGGATTTCTAAATTTGAAATTTGGCCTTATTTAGAAACTTTTGCCCTTGATGCGGAAAGCGAATTAATTAAACAACTGGGAGGACGTCCTAATTTAATTATTGGCAACTACACCGATGGTAATTTGGTCGCGTTTCTCCTCGCGCGCCGCCTGAAAGCGATTCAGTGCAATATTGCCCACGGTTTGGAAAAAACGAAATACTTATTTAGCGACCTTTACTGGCAAGAAATGGAGGAACGGTATCACTTTTCTGCCCAATTTACTGCCGATTTAATCGGGATGAATGCAGCGGATTTTATCGTCACTTCTTCTTATCAGGAAATTATGGGAACCCCGGATACTATCGGGCAGTATGAATCTTATAAATCTTTTACGATGCCGCAGTTGTTTCATGCAATTGATGGGATTGATTTGTTTAGTCCTAAGTTTAACGTTGTACCGCCTGGGGTGAATGAAAGTATTTTCTTCCCTTATACGGAAAGGCGAGATGCAAATTTGCGATCGCAAGTCGAGGAGTTGCTGAAAACCCGTTCGGATGCTCGCATTCTCGGTTATTTGGATAATCCTTCTAAACGAGCTATGTTAGCGATCGCTCCCGTTACTGCGGTGAAAAACCTCACGGGGTTAGTTGAATGTTTCGCTCAAAATCAGAAGTTACGCGAGCTTTGCAATTTAATCTTGATTACGGGCAAGTTGCATCTATCGGAAGCTGCTAATTCGGAAGAATCTGGGGAATTAGAAAAACTCCATTATACCATCGAGCGGTATCGCCTTCACGGTCGCATCCGCTGGTTGGGAATGCGTCTGACTAATGCCGAACTTGGTGAAGCTTATCGCATTATTGCAGATTATCGAGGGATTTTTGTTCACTTCGCCCGGTTTGAAGCGTTTGGATTGACGATTTTAGAGGCGATGTTTTCTGGGTTGCCTACTTTTGCAACTCAGTTTGGCGGCAGTTTGGAAATTATTCAAGATGGGGAAAATGGGTTTCACATTAATCCTACGGATCTGGAGGGGAGTGGGGATAAGTTGGTGAATTTTCTCAGTAAGTGCGATGTTGAACCGGAATATTGGGAATTTATATCAGAGCGGGGGATTAAACGGGTTCGCGAGGGTTATAATTGGCGATCGCACGCTGAAAAAATGCTTTTGTTGGCTAAGATTTATGGTTTTTGGAATTATATTTCGCAAGAGGATAGGGAGGGTTTGTTGCGCTATTTGGAGGCTTTGTTTTATTTGCTCTATAAACCAAGGGGGGAAAATATTTTGCAGCAGCATTGGCATCGGTGGTAGTTGGTTTTAAACGAACCACTCCAGGCACAGAGGACGCAGAGGGAAGAGTAGGGAAAGTTTATAGGTGATGGATGTTATGGGTGGTTTTCAGGGTTTTGGTTATGAGGAATGGATGTTAGTTGAAGGGCAGTTTGTTGCTGAGAGACTGCATTCGTTGGAAACTGTTTTTACTATTGGGAATGGGTATGTGGGGACGCGGGGTGGTTTTGAGGAGGGTTATCCCCGTGGATGGTCGGCAACTTTGATTCACGGGGTGTATGATGATGTGCCGGTTGTTTATACTGAGTTGGCTAATTGTCCTGATTGGTTACCGCTTTTGGTTGTTGTTGATGGGGAACGTTTTGGTTTGGATAAAGGGGAGGTTTTAAGTTATCGACGTCAGCTTGATTTGCGTCGCGCTGTTCTCAGTCGTTATGTGCGTTGGCGCAGTCCTGGTGGGAAGATAATTGATATTCTGTTTGAACGGTTTGCTAGTTTGGCTGATAAACACGTTCTTTGCGTGCGGTGTCAAGTTACTCCTGTGGGTTGCGATGCTGGGATTGAGGTTCAGGGGAGTATTAATGGATACAGTGAGAATCAGGGTTTTAATCATTGGGAGTTGTTGAATCAAGGTAAGACTGATAAGGGGATTTGGTTGCAAGTTCGCACTCGCAGTTCTCGGATTGAACTGGGTATGGCTTGTGAGATGAGGGTTTCGGGGGCTGAGACATCTTTGGAAACGAGTATGGTTCCGGGTTATCCTACTTTGTCGGCTCAGTTTTCGGCGGTGTCGGGAGAAACGGTGACGGTTGATAAGTTGGTGACGGTTTTTACTTCTAGAGATGTGGAAAATCCTGTCAATGAAGCGCGTGGGAAATTGGGAGAATTATTGGAATGGTCTGTGCTTTTAGATAATCATGAAAAGGCTTGGGTTGATGTTTGGGAAAAAAGCGATATTGCAATTGAAGGGGATATAAAAGCGCAATTGGCGGTTCGATACAATTTATTTCAATTGTTGATTGCTGGTTCTAAGTTTGACGATAGGGTTAGCATTCCGGCGAAAACTTTGTCGGGGTTTGGTTATCGGGGGCATGTTTTTTGGGATACTGAGATTTTTATTCTGCCTTTCTTTATTTATACGCAACCTGCGATCGCACGCAATCTATTAACTTACCGCTATCATACGTTACCGGGTGCGAGGCGCAAGGCTTTGCATTATGGGTATAAAGGGGCAATGTATGCGTGGGAAAGTGCGGATACGGGGGATGAAGTGACGCCGCGATGGGCGATGCCTAACGATCCTTATGCCCAGGATATCAGGATTTGGTGCCGCGATCGCGAGATTCACATCAGTGCGGATATTGCCTACGGTTCTTGGTTTTATTGGCAAGCAACTAAAGATGATGAATGGATGCGCGATTGTGGTGCTGAAATTATCCTGGATACCGCTATCTTTTGGATGAGTCGCGTTGAGTGGAATCCCAAGCAAGAACGCTACGAACTGCGCGAGGTGATTGGCGCGGATGAATATCACGAACACGTGAATAATAATGCTTTTACTAATAGAATGGTGCAGTGGCATTTGCAGCGAGCGATTTTTATTTATGAGTGGTTAAGGAAACAATTTCCGGAAAAAGCAGCGGAACTTGAACAAAAATTGCAACTGACGGCGGAAAGAAGCGATCGCTGGCAAGATATTGTCCAAAATATCTGGATTCCCTACGATGAATCGACCAAGCTGATCGAGCAATTCGAGGGCTTTTTTCAATTAGAAGATATTAACTTGAATGACTACGAACCCCGTACCAAATCGATGCAAGCTATTTTGGGTATCGAGGGCGGAAACAAGCGCCAGGTATTAAAGCAACCAGATGTATTGATGTTGCTTTATTTAATGCGGCAATCGCAAGAGTTTCCCTACGACGCAGAAACTTTGCAAAAAAACTGGGACTATTATGCACCCCGTACAGATATTACCTATGGTTCCTCCCTCGGCCCAGCAATTCATGCAATTTTAGCGTCGGATTTAGGTAAAACAGCAGAAGCTTACGAACGGTTTATGCAAGCAGCAATGGTAGATCTCGAAGATGTGCGAGGCAATGCCGCCGATGGCATACACGGCGCGAGTGCCGGAGGCATTTGGCAAGCAGTTATTTTGGGATTTGGCGGCATTCAATTTGTCGGAGATCAACCCATCGCCAACCCACATTTACCCCCCGGATGGACGCGCTTAAAATTCAAATTGCACTGGCGAGGTAAATGGCATGAATTCGATTTGCGTCCATTTGTAGAAACTGGAGAAGTAATTACTTCTAGTTCGTTATCTTCGTTATCCCAGTAAACCTACTCTATCTCTCTTCTCCTCCTCTGCGTTCTCTGCGCCTGGAGCGGTTCAATAAAACCAAACCTACCCAATCAGCAAACATATGAACGTAACAGAACCAGAAAACCAATCCATTACCAATAATTCCTCCGAAATC
>DNGJ01000545.1:8033-15145 GCA_003486305.1 Cyanobacteria bacterium UBA11371 | reverse complement strand
TATTTGAAGGGTCTGAAGAGCGCTTAGTTCAATTAACCGTCGGCGTGGTAGAACGTTTGGGATTGGGCAAAGCGCCTTGGCAGCAAGACGAAGAGGAAGAAGGCTATCGACCCCGCGCCACCACCAACCCTGCTAATCTACTGGGGAGTGGGGAGCCTTTGCGTACACCCGTTCAGCCGCTCAAAACCACTAAACCCGCAGAACCAGAATGGGATGACGACGAGTGGGAAGAACCCGCAGTACAGCGTCAGCCGTTGCGGAAAGCCGCCCAAGCACCCGAACCCAGGTATTACGAAGAAGATATCGAAGAACAGGAAAACTGGAGCGAAGCATCGCAACCGCGCGATCGCTACGCCAACCGATCCTACGCCAAATCCGAACCCGATCGTACCCCCGCAAAACCTTACCAGGATAACAAGTACAAAGAAGAATACGATGTCGAACAAGACGCCTGGGCGGATGACGAGTCACCTCAACCTTATAAAGCACCCAAATTAAACATTCCGGAGAAAACCAAAGCACCCGAATACGAAGAGGAAGATCGGTATTAAGTTTCTCAGAAACCCGGTTTTTTCAACAATACCTTCGGCAATCGTCTGAAACGCCCACATGCTAAAGCATGGGGCTACACAAACGAAGCCCACCTTCGTGGGCTGAAATCCTTTCCCAGCCCGCGCAGGCGTTGCTCTGTTTGTATAGGCTACACAAACGAAGCCCACCTTCGTGGGCTGAAATCCTTTCCCAGCCCGCGCAGGCGTTGCTCTGTTTGTATAGCCGCACCCTTCGAGGGTGCCGGATTTTGGCGCAGGTATTGTTGCAAAAACCGGGTTTCTTAAAGTTGTCAATTTTTGCCTCTAGACGGCTAGCACCAATTATTCTTCAGTAATTTCAATGGCTTTGAGAACTTGTTTAACGATTTTGGGATGCAATATCTTGCCAGAATGGTAAGGAACTATAACCCTAATGTTTTCTTTAAAATATATTCGGTGACTGCCCTTACTCCTGATTAAGCCAAAACCAGCATCGAATAAGAGGTTTTCTGCATCCTGTGCGGTCATTCGCGGTAGTTTAGGCAACTTGCACCTCTAAAGTCATCGTCAAGATTTCTTTGCTCAAAAGCGCTTGTTTTTCCTCAGTGGATAAGGTTTCTAGATAAAGTTCAACCGCTTCCTGAATATTGGTACTCACTTCCTCTAGCGTATCTCCTTGACTTTGACAGCCTTCTAATCCAGGACAATAGGCATAATAGCCATCTTCATCTTTTTCAATCACGACGTTAACTTTATAAAACATGCTTCCTTGCTCCTGATTTTATTTCATCATTGCGAGGCGCGATCGCTGCCTGTTATTTCAACCATAGCAGTAGCGAATTCCCGTGGGTCGGTGGTGCAAGGTATAGAATCAATTTGGATTGTTTTTGTGCTACGCTCATTGTATGAGATTGACCTACAAGTACAGGCTAAAACCAACAAAACCTCAAATTGCTACGTTTCAAACGTGGTTGGAATTGGCGCGTCGCCAGTACAACTTTCGTTTGGGACAGCGATTTGATTGGTACGAGGCGACTCGTACCCCGGTCAACGCTTGTCCGTTGGTGGTCAGTATTGCGCCTGTAGAGGAGATCTACAAAAACATCCCTTTAACCCGCACCGTGACCAAGGGAAAGCGAAAAGGGGAGACAGTCTCAAATATTGTGGAGCAAGGGTATGTGGACTGGTTCAGCGTTCAACGCGCTGACCTGAAGCCAACCAAAACTTTGTTCCCTGAATATAAAGAACTGGATTCTCAGGTGCTTCAGGATGTGATTGACCGAGTTGAATATGCGTTCTCTCGATTCACCAAGCCTGACGCATCCGGGAATCGGAGTGGTAAGCCCAAATTCAAAGGAAAGCACTACTACAAGTCGTTCACTTATACTCAGTTGCAGCATTGCGATTTGACAAAAGATGAACGGGGTAGAGACTGCATCAACCTGAAGAAGATTGGGCTAGTTCCGATTGTTCTGCATCGCCCCATCCCGGATGGATTTGAGGTTAAGACAGGCACGGTAATTCGAGAGGCTGATGGTTGGCACATCAGCCTAGTTTTGGAAGACAAAGACGTGCCTGTAACGGTTGCAGAAATTCAACCGACCGAAGAGAACAGTTTGGGGATTGACTTGGGTGTGGAGAACTATGTCACTCTATCCACGGGTGAAACGATTCAGCATCCCCGATTTTTCAGAAAATCTGCAAACAAGTTGGCGAAGCTGCAAAAACGGCTTGCCAGCAAAGTGAAGCATTCTAAGCCCTGGAGAATTCTGAAAGCGAAGATTGCTAAACTGCATCAGCACATTGCCCGTCAACGACTGGACTGGCAGTTCAAGCTTGCCTATTGGCTACTTGGCAAGTGCGATGTGCTGTTTGTGGAAGACCTGAAACTGAAAAACATGATCCGACGAGCCAAGCCCAAAATCAGCAATGAAGGGGAATGGTTGCCGAATAATCAGGCTGCAAAGTCAGGGCTGAACAAATCGATGCTAGATGCAGCACATGGTCAGTTTGTCCAAGTGCTTAAATTTGTCGCTTGGAAGTTTGGCAAAGTAGTCAAAGAGGTTGACCCGCGTGGCACGTCTCAGCATTGCTGGAACTGCTTTGCAGGGGTCGCCAAACAACTTTCTGACCGATGGCATGAGTGCCAGTGTGGAGAGTCGCTGCATCGGGATGACAACTCTGCCAAGCTGATTAAAAAGATTGGGCTAATTTGCTCAATAGTGGGGATGGTTCCTGCCTCACTTAAAACCGCTCTTAATCTTCGGATTGAGAGAAGCCCGCGCTGTACTGCCTAGCAGTCAGCGTCGGGAGTGTTCACGCGTTGCCTGAACTGGATTTTCACAACAGTCCACGAGCAGTCCAAAATGCACAGCAACTGCAACGTTTAGGCTTTTGGGATACTCCAGAAGATAGAGAATTAGTCAGAAAGCATCTTCAGGAAACAGTTCAAGCTAGCAACAATGTTGTTGAACAATTTATGGCATGGATGTGATTCAAGAGTCAGTTCGGATTGAACTAAAAAGTTCAAATCTGGCTCTATTTAGCTTTACTTTTGAAATGGTCGAAGCTATAGAAATAATTGAGGCAGAAAAGGGAAAGGTTGCTTTTTCAGTAGTACCTAAAAATCAGGAAATAAAAACTAAGGTACAAGTGGAACTTAGACCACACATTAAAATTGATGGAGCTACTCTCAGAAGCAGCTACTAAATAAATACAAGTTTCTTAAACCGTTGGGAGTAGGCGCGATCGCACCTCTCCTCTCTTCCTTCGGGGTCTTCGCGTCTAATTCGCCAGCGCGAATCGCTTCGCTAACGCGGTTTTTATTCAAAGCGATCGCTGCCAAAATAGCAACCCGTGCGATCGCTTACTATACTCATAATATTATGAAGTGTGGTAAGAGACATCATGGTTCCTCCACTTTCCCTTGCACGCAAGCCGCAGTATCACAGGATAGAACGTGCGAAACGCAAGGCATTGGAACCGCGAGACTTCTGTAACATCTGGATTGAGAAACTCTACGGCATCAAACCCGACGAGCGGGGCTTCAAAGCCGCTTGTATCAAGGAACTTGCCAAAATCACCGGCACAGGATATGCCACGATTGAGCGCAATTGGGGAGCCGATTTTAGCGATCGCCCCTCCTGGGTGCCGCGCCTCCTCAGACGCGAACACATGCTCAACCGCATCCGCGAGGTGGTAAATCTCTCCCCCGACGACCTGGACGAGCTGGATCTAGATACATAAATTAATACTCATATTTTTATGAGTAAAAGTCTTGACCTAGACGGGGCAGGTTTTTTATTGTTGGGATTGCATACCAACACAACATCAACCTGTCTTATGAATTCCAATCAAGACCGCTGTTTGAGTAGCAATTATCATCGGTGGGCGTTCGCGCAGCGTGCCGGAGGCATATCGCGCTATTGTTACCCAACGCTAAATATCGCATTATCTCCCGCTTTCACAATCGGCAAGATGCAGATGATTGTTCGAGATTTTTGCAGCGAACTGTACCCAAGGGGAAATTTGAGGTAATCTTCGTTGCTGGTGAGGTATAGATTTAGCGATCGCTTCCAAACACCTTATAGCTCACCCTCAGTTACGATTGGGGTAGTTCACGCTTGCAAGCTGAAAAACTATAACAATTGAACAACGCAAAAGCCTTTTGCTCGGAATATCAACTCGTTGCGCCGATCTGTCCTATGAAACTCCGCGAAAAGTTTGATGAACTGGCAATGCTGGAATTGTTTTATGCCGAACCAGTTATTGCTAATCCAGCCGATGGGTACTGGTGTTATGAAGTAACGGACTCTTCAGGTATCAGCCTTCGGTTTGGTATGGATGTAATTCAGGAGTCAGTTCAGATTGACCTAAAAATTTCCAATTTATCTGTAGTTACCTTGTCTTTTGAAATGGTTGAAGCAATTGAAATTATTGATGCAGAGAAAGGAACGTTTGCTTTTGCAGTAGCGCCTAAAAATCAAGAAATTAACACCAAAGTACAAGTAGAACTAAGACCCCAGATTAAAATCGAGGGCGCTACTTTGAGAAGCTACTACCTGTAGCAATTGGTTTTAGTTATTCTAAACTTAACCCCTGCGATCGCTTGGGGCAATTACTTAACGAGAAAAATTGAGCAAATCAATGAAGCGATCGCACAACAAACAAGCCGAGGCGTTAGCGAAGCGGCGCGCCAGCGCTTCGCTCCCAATCGTTATGGTGTATAGTAGCGAGTCAAAATCCGAATCACCTCACCGATAACAGGCGAAGGTAAAGGCGGACTCCATGCACTCACCTCGGCAAAACGCACTACGTGCAATTGATGAACGACGCTTTCTACGCCTTGAGGAATGCCGCAAGCAAGCAAGCGAATCGGGTATTTGCCTGGAGGAACATCGGGAATCTCTGCCCGCAATAGTTCCGGAACTGATTTTGGAGTTGATATCATAGAGATTCATCCTGAATATAGGATTTCCAGCCCCTACCGTTGGTGATTGGCGTCTCTTACGGTGGGGGTTTGTTTTTGCTGTGGGATTATGGTAACATGGAAATATGGAAATGTAAACAAGTGCAGTCATGTCTTTATGTAAAAATTTGGGCATGGCTAAAGAAACTACTATGCACGTTGTCATCCCCGCAGAGTTGAAAAAAGAGTTTAAGTCCTCTTGCGTACTCGAAGGGGTAAACATGAGTCAGGTTGTATGCGAACTGATCCAGGAGTGGCTGGATCGGCGCAAAGCAAAAACAGATAAACCCAATGAACCCAGAAATAGTTGACCCTTTCGCCCTCCCATCGCTACCACTGGCTACCCGTGCTGAATTGCCAAACTGTCCGGCAATCTACTTTGTCTTGAACGGTGACGCGGTTCTGTACATTGGCAGAACTAACAATCTTTACCAGCGCTGGGTTGCTCATCATCGGTGGCATCAGTTAAAGCTAATGACTAGCGACATTCGTATCGCTTGGTTAGAATGCAGCGACGCCAGTTTGCTGTCTGACATTGAAACGGCGCTAATTGAACATTTCAAACCATCTTTTAACCAGACAAAGATTGAGGGCGAACAGCAATTTTTGCACGTAAAGATTGATGACGATATCAAGCGCCGCTTCAAGACTGCCTGTGTCGCAAGGGATAGGCAGATGGGAGAGGTTGTAACCGAACTGATTGATGAATGGTTACAGAAGGTGGAAGGCAAGCAAACTAATCAACGACAGACTGGGCAAAAGCAAGAAAATGAGGATAATTAGACTACTACACCCGACTCACAGGCAAAAATGCCTACTAACCTGGTCAAAACAATGGTTTATATGCCACCAGAACTAAGAGAAGCCTTAGAAAGGATGGCAACAAAGGAAAATAGGTCACTGTCAAACTTGATAGTTACCCTGCTGCAACGTGCTGTAGAGGAGCAGAAAGGTAATGAATCCAGCTAGGATGGCTAAAGAAACAACAATGCACGTTGTCATCCCCGCAGAGTTGAAAAAAGTATCAACGTAAACTTGTAGAGTTCAGAATCACTGAGATCAAAGACTTGCCTGCTAAGCACCTAAAGCGCATCACGACCTACGTAGACCCGGAAGTTTACGAGATAATTGCTAATCGAGCTGCTCAGGAAAATCGCACGATTAGTAATATGGCGGCGACAATGCTAGCTCAAGCAGCGTACACCGGAACGGGTAAAAACCCTGGGGAACCACAACAGAAACCCCAGCTGGAGGGGGAAGCTTGAATTGAAGCGCGCGATCGCTTTTCCGTAACCATTATTACCACGCTGTCAGCTACAGAGTTTTACCCTTATAAGGTAAAGCGTCAAAAAGTCTATGAAAATCGCATCTATAGAGCAAGAACCAATCGACGGCACCGATGAGGTGATGACCAGAGTCGTGATGACGGAAGTTGCGAGTCAATGTATATTAACGAGGCTGATGATTAAAGCTTTGGGACGACCAGGATTAGATAATGATATGGAGCTAGTTGGATCGGGGGAAGAATGGGAAATCCTCTGGACTCATCCAAAGCTGAGTATCGAGGAAACTAAAGAATTAGTGGAGCAGGCGATCGCACCACCCCCGGTGACAATGCGATCGCATACCTGACGTTACAAATAATCATCCAAATCCACCTCAAGGGTGCAGTCAGAAGTCGGTTTTGCAACGCAAGTCAGCACGTACCCTTGGGCAACTTGTTTCTCGCTTAAAAACATCTGTTCCGACTGATCCACCGTTCCAGAAATGATTTTTCCTTGACAGGTAGCGCAAGCACCCACAACGCACTCGAAAGGAATTTTTATCCCATATTCGGCAGCTTCTCCCAGGATTGACTCGCTATCAGGAACGTCAATCGTTTGTTGGAAACCTCTGCCAGCGTTGATTAAAGTAACCTTGTATGTTGCCATAAACAGCTTTCCTTCTTTTTAATTATGATTTCCGATCAAAAAGAATGCTGTTGTAACAATCAATACGTTCCGCAAAAAACTTATAGCTAGGGGCTAGGGGCTAGAAGAAGGGTGTTGTATCTTGTCTCTAATGAATAATGTCCTAATATCATGCCCGGTGGCATCGGTAGCTGCACGTCGGGG
>DNGJ01000545.1:0-7778 GCA_003486305.1 Cyanobacteria bacterium UBA11371 | reverse complement strand
CCCCTACAACATCAAAAACTATAGCGGTTTGCGACAAGGGTCGAATACAGTAGGGGCTACTTTAACAAAATATCTCATAGAACCACGAATTTATTCGTAAAACCCGCCTCTACAATATCAAAAACTATATACAACCAAAGCTACTGGACATGATATAACTGGCTTGGCGGTTGCTATCAGTCTGATGGCAAAAAATTCTCACCTCTCTTCCTCTGCTTCCTCTGCGTCTGGAGCGGTTCAATTTAACAACGCTTTAAACGAGTCAATAACACCACCATCTCATCCACAGCTTGACGTAACGGTGCTGCCGACTGCTCAGATTGATTCACAATAATACTAAAAACTACCGTCTCATAATTCGGCGCATCCACATATCCAGATAAAGCCGTATTCCCACTTAACGTGCCTGTTTTCGCTTGTACTATCCCTTGGGCAGGTGTATTTTTAAACCGATTCGAGAGCGTGCCGCTAACTCCTGCAACGGGTAAAGATGCCCTAAAAATATTGAAGTCTGGCAATCGTGACATCGCTTTTAACATCTGCACCAATGCTTCTGGAGACACTAAATTGTGGCGCGAAAGTCCAGAGCCATCTGCCAGCACGTAGCCAGATGCATCTACTCCTAATTGGGTTAAAGTATCTTTGACTACAGTTAATCCCTGTTCGGCAGAATTAGGAGAATTACTATTACTAGAAATGCCTAGCGATCGCAACAACACCTCGGCATACAAATTATTGCTCGGTTGATTCGTATCTGCAATTAATTTAGATAAGTTTGGCGACTCAACAAATGCTATTTCCGCTTCATTTCCATTCCCAGCTTTAGACGTAACAGAAGCTTGTGCAACTGCAATCCCTTCTGCTGCTAAAGCTGTCCGAAAATGCTGCAAAAAATACTTCCCCGGATCTCGAATTGCCAAAAATTGCGTCACGGGTTTAGAATCAACTGCTAATTGTCCTCGAATTTGCAACACTGGCTGACCTAAAATTCCGTTAACTTCCGCCGAACTTGGCATCCCACTCGCGACGGTAATTGATTGATTTTCCAATTCCCACTGAAGCGCGGCTAAAGGTTCACTCCAAACGGCTTTTAAAGGTTGTCCTACTTCTTGCGGCGAAAGAGTTAGCGCGATCGCATTCTGATTTAGAATTAAACTATTGACAGAAACTCCATAAGATGCATAAACATCGCCAAATTCCCAATCTGGGTTAAGCATTTGTCCTTGAAAGTAACCATCTTCCACAATTAACTGTTTTACCTGGCGAATTCCCCGCTGTTTCAGTTGTTTGGCTAAATCTTTTAATTCTGCATCCGTTAAGCTGGGATCTCCCCGCCCCACAACGCGCAACAGGTTTTCATTCCCATAAATCGAAGTGCGAATGCGATAGTTTGCACCCAATTGGCGTAAAGCTGCGGCAGTTGTTAATAGTTTGACGCTAGACGCGGGGATAAAATAACGATTGGCTTCGCGGGTGTATAAAGTTTGACCATTAGATAAAGTTTGGATCGACATGCCCCAGCGCGCGCGGGAGAATTGGGGACGAGATGCGATCGCCTCTATCGCCCCTGGTAAGGATGCAGGACAAATAGACTTCGGCAAAAACTCTTGTGGGGTAGGCGTCTCGCCTGCCTTACTCTCTCTTTTCTGCTGAGACTCAGACTGACGCGGCGAAACAGTTTGAGAATTTGCACTCGCCACCTTAAGGGTTATCCACTGCGTTGCAATTAACAGGATGAGAAAGCTGAAAGATTTCCCAGTTTTACTCAAGCGTTGAAACTTCATGCCAACCAAGATTTAGGCCATTTTTAAGCATAGACCAAGGGGTCTGCTTCTCCCTCTCCCTGCTCAACTTCCAGCAGTACAATACTTGGGAATACACTGATTTCAGTATTCTCTCATGCTGCATCATGTCTAATTTCACACCTGCCAACCGCGAGTTTGAGTCAATCGCGGAATTTGAGCTAACTCTGCTTAAAGAAGAATACTTTTTCATTCAAAACACAATTGAAGATTACAATCGACAAATCTGGGTGATTAAAGCCCTCGGCATTACCGGGACAGGTGCTGCGATCGCCCTCACACTGCAAGAAAAGCAAGGTCTAATTGCTTTACTCGGTTGTGCTATCCCCGCGTTTTTCTGGGTGCTAGAAGGTCAGTGGAAGCACTTCCAGCGCGGTTTTTACCCCCGCGCCGCCGAACTTGAACGAATTTTAGTCACCGAGTATAATTTACGCGGCCCTGCTATCTTTGGCGACTGGAGTCGCGTGTTTAAGCGCACTAACAAACCAAAACGCAACGGCCTGCTTTGGGATGGTATCCTCAATCCCAGCGTGTTCATCAGCTACGTCCTGGAAATTGGCTTTCTGTTAATGCTGTCTATTGTCAAGCTTCGCTGACATTTTCTGCCACGGATCGAACTTGATGGTTGCAAGTCGAACTCGTTATGAGTATGATTAAGAAGTGTAGATGACACCCACGAATTGCACAAGCGAGATCCAAGCGGACTGAGCGTTACAATTCTAAAGTCACGAGGAAATATAGCCAGCAGCGAAGAAAAGTTTTACCTTAAATATCAACGAGGAAACTATGACCGCTACACTTGAAACCCAACAAACTGGATTAGTTACAGCGCTTAATCGCCAACAAGCGAATGCTTTAATCGCCTATCTTAACTACAAAAAATACCACTGGCTGACCTTTGGGCCATTATTCCGCGACCTTCATTTATTGTTTGAGGAACAAGGCGCCGAAGTGTTTGCGATGATAGACGAGTTAGCAGAACGCAGCTTAATGCTTGATGGTAGCCCAGTTGCCGACCCAGCAGAATATATTCCCACAGCAACGGTGACGCCATCGGCGGGTAAACTATCGGTACGGGAGATGATTGCAGAAGCGATCGCCACCCACGAGTTAATTATCGCCGAAATGCACAAAGATGCAGATGCAGCAGCTACCGCAGGCGACATCGGTACGGCAGATCTTTATACACGACTGGTGCAAGTTCACCAAAAACACCGCTGGTTCTTGAAAGAAATCCTCAAGAAAGGCGACGGTTTAGCCTCGTAGAATCGACATTTTGCAGGGAGGCAAGAGCCTCCCCCATTCGCTCCCAGGCTGAGCCTGGGAGCGAGAAAAACCCGCCCCTACAGCCATCGAAATAGAAAATGCGATCGCCAACTAGCAATTAGCGATTAGCAATTAGCGCTTAGCAATTAGCAATTAGCAATTAGCATTATTATTGCGATCGCACATCTAAACTATCGCGCAAACCATCACCCAACAAATTAAACCCCAGGACAGTCAGGGTAATAAACAAACCGGGGAAAATAGTAGTCCAAGGCGAAGAGAGAGAATAACCGCCCTTAAAAGCATCTGCGAGCATTGTACCTAATTCAGGAGTTGGGGGTTGTGCGCCCAAACCCAAAAAACCCAAACCAGCTGCTTCCAGAGTAGCAGTCCCGATAGAGAGAGATGCTTGTACGATTAAAGGTGCAAGACTTCCGGGCAAGATGTGGTAAAAAAGAATGCGAATCGGAGTTGCGCCCAAAGCTTGAACCGCAAGGACAAATTCTTGCTCGCGCAACGATAGTACCATACTACGGGTCAAGCGGATATAAATTGGGATTTGGACGACAGCGACGGCAAGCATCGCACTTTGCAGACTGGGGCCGGATACACTTACGATAGCGATCGCCAGCAATATCGATGGAAAAGCCAATAAAATATCCGTCACCCAGCCGATTGCAATCTCAATTTTCCCCCGAAAATAGCCCGCCACCAATCCCAACAACAACCCAACTATCAAACCCAAACCCACAGATACCACACCCACAGTTAAAGAGGTGCGTAACCCGTACCAAACCAAAACTAAAATATCCCGCCCCAAACCATCAGTACCAAACCAATGTTGAACGCTTGGAGGGTGTAACCTTAGCTGGAAATTGCGGTCTGTAGCCTGGTCGTAGGGATATAAAATAGGCGCAAACAGAGCTAATAATGCGATTATTAGAGTCAAGATAAAACCTATCTTGCCCGAAGCAGATTGCCAAAACCGTTGAAGTGCATTCACCTGTTCGTAGAATAGTAGGGTGCGTTAACGCAGTGTAACGCACCAAGCCAAAATCGCAATAGTAGCGTGCGTTAACGCAGTGTAAGATCGCGTCCGGTTTCATCGGCATCCCACGCGAGGGGCGGGTTTATCAACACAGTTCGCTATTGATCAAAGATTGATGGGTTATCCCGCCCCTACAACACAATTAACTGTATCAGTCAGATGCTAACGGAATTGATATAATATCACGTCCGGGCGCAAAGGTATTGTATAGTTTTTGCTACTGTAGGGGCGGGTTTTACCAGAGATCGTTGCTAGCAGCGCAAAGGATAAATAAACCCGCAAGGGCTGAGGCTACTGATGCAAACAAACTCGATATAACGCACCCTACGGGATAAAGCTATTTATACTGAATCCTGGGATCGAAAAAGATATAAAATACATCAACGATCAGATTAATTATGACAAAAGTTACAGATATAAATACCACACCACCTTGCACAACTGGATAATCTCGTGCTAAAATACCCTCATATATCCAAGAACCAATTCCAGGCCAAGAAAAAATAGTTTCAGTTAAAATAGCGCCGCCAAGCAAGGTGCCGAATTGCAAGCCAATAGTCGTAATGATGGGTAAAAATGCATTTTTTAGAGCATGTTGGAATATTACCAAATATTCGGGTAAACCTTTAGCCCTGGCGGTACGGATGTAATCTTGGGATAAAACTTCCAGCATAGCACTGCGGGTAATTCGGGCAATAATGGCTAAGGGAATTGTCCCCAAAGTTAGAGCGGGCAAAATCAAATGAAATAGGACATCTTGGAGTATAACCATATCTAATTTTAAGATTGAATCGAGGACATAAAAGCCAGTAATCGGCTGAAAATTAAATCCAGCATCAACGCTAATTCTGCCGCTGGGAGGGAGCCATTGTAAGTTAACTGCAAAAAGGTAAATTAACAGCAGTCCTAACCAGTAAACTGGCAGAGACACGCCAATCAAAGAACCGCTCATGGTTAAATTATCTAAGAAGCTATTTTTACCGATTGCAGCGACAATACCAGCCGTAATTCCTAGAAAAATAGCTATCAACATGGCAGCTATTGATAACTCGAAAGTAGCAGGAAAACGGTTGCTAACTTCCTCAATAATGGGAATACCGCTCAGGATGCTCGTGCCAAAGTCAAGGCGTGCTATGTTATCTAAAAAAGCTAGGTATTGTAGTGGCAAAGGCTGATTGAAACCCAAGCGCTGTCGCAAAGCTTCAATTTGTTCTGGAGTGGATCTTTCTCCTAATAGTACAGTGGCTGGGTCGCCGGGGATCAGATGCAACAGGCCGAAAACTAAAAGCGTAATTCCCAACAAGACTGGGATCAGACTCAGCAAGCGTTTAACGATATATTTCCACATGGGTAATGGGTAATGGGTAATGGGTAATTGGTAATTGGCTAATAGCTAATTGCAAACTTTTAATGGAAAATTAGCCATTAGCCATTAGCCATTAGCAATTTATCAAGTTTGTACCTGGGAATGATGATTAACTGCAAGACTTCGGGGTATACCAGATCAGATGTCAAACTAACCGCCAAGATAAGGATAAACCGCCATGCCTGCAATGCCAAACTCTACCGTACTGGTGTCCAGACGTTGGTGGCTTGTCGTTTTGCTGGGGCTGTTAGCCCTAGTTGGAGCGCATTTGATGGCACGCATATATCGCATCGGGCTGGCGGTTTCCCTGTGGTTTCCGCCATCTGGGGTAGCGATCGCATTTACACTATGGTTTGGGCCCATCGGCGCTATCGTCACCGCGATCGCTTCAGTTTTAATGGCACCCCTGTGGGGAAGCGATGGCTGGTATAGGCTAGTCGGTATAACAGATGGCATAGAACCTTTAGTCGCTTGGTTTCTTTATCGCCGTTGCTGGAAAGGAACGCTATCGTTTAAACACCTCACAGATGCAGCCGCGTTTATCCTCAGCGCACCCTTGGCAGCTTGTGCCACCTCAGCCGTTGTTGGCAGTTTAACCCTAACATTCCTGGGTAAAATACACTTCGCCAACTTAACGAATAGCATTTTGCACTGGTGGTTGGGCAATGCGATCGCCACAATGGCTATAGTACCCACAGCCTTGTTAGTTTTTACCCCATTTTTGCAAACCCGTGGCTGGCTGGGTGGGGCAGACAAATTCAACATCTCTGTAGGGGCGGGCCCTACCAATAACCTTAGAACTCTTTCCGACAATGTAACTCTTCCCGCCCCTCCCTTGGGTGGGGCTTCCTCCTTGTCCCTCTCCCACTGCCTAAGTGGGGAAGTCCTCGCCATCCTAATTTTCAGCACAGCCTCGGCGGTGCTGACTGTATTGCAGACTTCTAGTGGAAACTTTGCGTTTCAGCAGCTATCGTTTTTGACCTTTGTACCGATTATATGGGCAGCAACTCGCTTTGGCGTCAAAGGCGGGATGCTAACAGCTACCTTCTGCGTGATGGTGACGCTGTTAGCTTATCTGCTTGCCTATCCATATCAGATCTCGTTACCAGAGTTTCCCATCCGCCCAGAAGTTTTGCACGTCCACAAACTGAGTTTATTGATGCAGTGCGCCGTCAGCTTGTTAGTGGGTTGTGCAATTACCGAAAAAGCAGCAACTTCTGTGGCGCTGGCGGTAGAAAGAGTGCAGCTAGTGGAATATCAAGCCCGTGCCGAATTGAACGAACAATTAATTCAACTTAACCAGTCTTTGGCGCAAGCTAACGAGCGTTTGGCAGAATCGAATCGAGACAAAGATGAATTGTTATTGCGCGAACAGAAAGCGCGTACCGAAGCCGAAACCGCGAACCGACTCAAAGATGAGTTCTTGGCTATTCTGTCCCACGAATTGCGAAGTCCTCTCAATCCTATCCTGGGTTGGACGCAAATCCTCCGCAGCCGCAAGCACGATGAAAAAACCGCTCAAAAAGCATTAGAAACCATCGAGCGCAATACTAAGTTACAGATACAACTCATTGACGATTTATTAGATGTCTCCCGCATTATTAGGGGCAAGCTGAGTTTGAGACTTGACCGAGTTGACCTAGTATCGACTATCGAAGCAGCTATAGAAACTGTTAGTTTAGCAGCCGAAGCCAAGTCAATTAATATAAACTTTATTATTTTAAATAACTCCGAATTCAACCAGCAAAAATTCCTCGTTAGGGGTGACGCAACCCGCCTCCAGCAAATTATCTGGAATCTGCTTTCCAATGCAATCAAATTCACCCCCGATCTAGGAAACATCCAGGTAACTTTGTCAATAGTAATCGGCGATAAAAACGACCAATTACCAATTACCAATTACCAATTACCAATTACCAATTATGCTCAAATTAGAGTAACCGATACGGGAATTGGAATCAAAGCCGACTTTCTTCCCCATGTATTTGAGTACTTTCGCCAAGCAGATAGCACCACGACGAGAAAATTCGGCGGATTGGGATTGGGATTGGCAATTGTGCGCCATCTGGTAGAACTTCACGGCGGTACCGTTACCGCAGAAAGTCCGGGAGAAGGACAGGGTGCAACATTTACTGTAAAGATACCCCTGTTAGATGCAAATGAGGAAGCTGCTTGAATATTAACAAGACGAGGCGAGAAACTCGGTTTCTTAGAGGGTCAAACAAAAGCGTAGGGGCACGGCAATATTAACGTTATCTGTTTAGAGGATAGATCTCGCCCGCGATGCCCAAAGCGT
>DNGJ01000375.1 GCA_003486305.1 Cyanobacteria bacterium UBA11371 | reverse complement strand
GCATTTAGAACATCCCGTCAATCATATCGCGATAGCGTTCCGTTACGACGGGGCGGCGGATTTTCAAGGTTTGGGTCATCATGCCATTTTCCACTGAAAATGGCTCGGTAATCAACCTAAACGGGCCAATGCGGTCGTCGGGACGGTAACTGGGGCGATTTTGGACTTCGCGGTTTAATTCTTTGCGGAATAAGTCTTGAATCGGTTTACTATCGAGATCGATTTCTGGCTTGCCTTTGGCGTCGGGGGGAAGGGTTTGATTTGGTAGGCGCAAGATGAAGTTTTGCGTTTCTGCCCATTGCTGGAGGGCATCGAGGTTTGGGACAATTAATGCACCGAGCGATCGCATATCTTGTCCCACAAGCATAATCTGGTCGATATACGGACTCCGCAAGCAAGCATCTTCAATTGGTTGCGGTTCGATGTTTTCCCCGTTGGTTAAAACAATCGTATCTTTTGCCCTTCCTGTCAGCACCAAGTCATTTTTATTCGTCACCCACCCCAAGTCACCGCTATCGAACCATCCTTCTGGATTAATCGCTTTCGCAGTTGCTTCCGGATTGCGGTAATATCCTTGCATTACCTGCGGCCCTCTGATTAAAACCAATCCGCGAGAACCTGGTTTAACATCTTTCCAGGTTTCGGGGTCTACAATCCGAATTTCCGTACCGGGTAAGGGTTTTCCAGCAGACCCCCGCAAGTTATCATCAAGACGACGGGCGGTGACAACGGGCGCAGTTTCTGTTAAACCATAACCGACTAGCACTTCAATTCCGACGATTTCAAAGAAGGTATCCAAGTGCATCGCCAAGGAACCGCCGCCGCTAATTACTTGTTTAATTTTACCGCCGGTGGCTTGGCGGACTTTGCTATAAACAATTTTTTCACCTATTGCATGAAGCGGCGACAGCATAGCCGATTTAATTTTAGCCATCAAGCGTTGGGAAGCCCAAGGATTGCGTTTTTCTAGATGCAACCCTTGGGCGATTCGCCGCGCCTCGATATACTGCCCAGAGATACCTAGAAAGAAATTAATCAGTTTTTGCTTACTTGCAGGTTGTTCGCGGAAAGATTTTTGCACCCCTTCATAGATAGATTCCCACAACCGGGGAACGCCTACCATAAATTGGGGTTGATATTTCTTTAAATCTTGTTTAACTTGGCGCAGATTGGTGTAAATTTGGGTGCAGCCTTGGGAAAGCAGAAAGTATTCGCAACTGCGTTCGTAGGCGTGCCAAGTTGGCAGGATGCTGAGGACGCGATCGCCTGCCGATGGTTGTACAATTACCCCTATTGTGACTATTTGGTGCAATAAATTTCCGTGGGATAGCATCACGCCTTTGGGTTTCCCCGTCGTCCCGGAGGTGTAAAGTAGGGTTGCCAAGGTTTCCCGATTTTGGTTAGCTGGCTGTAAAGGTTGATTTTCTCCTTTTGCCATCAGTTGGGTAAAGTTGAGAACGTTTAAGAAACCATTGGCATCGGGTTGTTCATCGGAGAGGAGTACTACTACTTGAATCGGAAGATCGTAGATGCGATCGCCTAATTTTTTCAACGTCTTGAGGTTTTCTACCACCAAAGCGTTGCTACCGCTATTTTCCAAAATATACAGCAGTTCGTCTTTATCCGCAAGCGAACTGCGAACCACGTTTGCTCCCCCTGCCATAATTATCCCTTGATCCGCGATCAACCAACGGGGACAGTTATCGGAAAATAAGGCAACTCTGGGAGGTTCGTATGCTGGTACGATTCCTAATACTTGCAATCCAGCCGCGAATTGCTGCATCTGCTGGTACAGTTGAGCGTAGGTGAGAATTATTTCTTCTTTGGCGTGGGGGTCGTGCAAAGCGACGATATTTGCATATTTTTGCGCTACAATCCCCCAAACTTCCGGTATGGAATCTACCCCAGAGTAATCTACCAAACTCTTCAACGCCAGACGGTCTTGTTCGGTAAGTTTAAAACCAGGGGTCGAGGTAGGGCTATCTTTTAACATAGGGCATTCTCGATGTGGATTTGGCTGTGATTCCACCTTATCCCGCTACGACGCTTTATTATCCCCCCTGCGTGGACAGAATTCTTGGGTGTCTCATGAGTGCAGCTTATATGAGCTAGAAGCAATTCAAACCATTCGCCCGTTTGCAAGGAGGATTTCTACTGCATACTGAATAAACTAACCTATATTTTCGGAGTATAGTTATGAGTTTAGTTGATTGTCTATTGATGACGCTGTTTAACGCTGCTATCTGTATTACACTACCCAAGGCGATCTTTTTGTTCCAGCAAGCGGGAACAAATCGAACCCTGCGTCGCGATCGCATCAAAGCCCAAGCATCCCAACCCAATTTTACCCCAAAAGCATCATCTGTTAGTTAAAAATTAACAATCTGTAGGGTGCGTTAACGCAGTGTAACGCACCCTACCTATAGATAATACCTTTAGAGTATTCCTTGTCGCATAAAAGATATAACTAAACGAATTTCTCCGTAATTTACCTTTTCATCCAGATATTCATAAATCGGTTTAAGCGCATTGGTAACGCCTACTTCTTTGATAGCTTTAACGATCAGTTGTTGACGTTCTGGATCGATTATTCTGTCCAAATCTACTATTTTACCCATCCCGATTAGTTCAGCTAGATGACCCCAAATCGTACTGGGTTGCAGGTTACGTTTTTGGGCAATTTCTTCAATTGATAAACCTTGTTCGTAATATTCCCACGTAATTAACTGGGTAGTATTGGGTGTGGTTGATTTAGCAACTGCAAGTCCTTGTTCTTGGCGATAAGCTTGAATTTCTGCTAAAAATATTTCGCCGTATTGCTCTAGTTTGCGCGCGCCTACTCCGGAAATTTCTCCAAATTCAGCTAAACTTTGGGGTTGGACTTGCGCCATTAATTTTAAAGTAGAATCGTGGAAGATAACGTAAGGAGGAACCGAGTGTTCGTCGGCGATTTGTTTGCGGAGTTGGCGCAGGCGGTCAAATAATAGTTCAAATCCGGCTTTTTTGAGATTGGTTTCTGCTAACGTTGTCGTTTCTTTCTTGGGAATGGCGATAGAAACAGAACGCTGACGCCTCATTACTTCCCAGCTGAGGGCGTTGAGCTTGAGGACAGCGTAACCGTCGGTGGTTTGTTCTAGCAATCCTTGATTGAGGAGCGATCGCGCCAAATTTTTCCACTCTTCTGCTGTCTTATCTTTGCCTATTCCATAAGTCGAAAGTTCGTCATGTTTGTTCTGTAAAACTTTTTGCCCGCGAGAACCTCGCAGTACATCTATGATGTGATTTATCCCGAATTTTTCCTTACAACGGGCGACGCAAGACAGAAACTTCATCGCTTCAATCGTCCAATCTTCCACAGGTTTAGGCGAACAGCAATTATCGCAATTGCCGCAATTACCCGCAAAGTATTCGCCAAAATAACTTAACTGCATCGTCCGGCGACATTCGGTTCCTTCCGCATAATCAATTACCCGTCGCAATTGCTGACGCGCAATCATTTGTTCTTGTTCGTCGGGTTTTTGGTCAATTCCCCATTCGATTTTCTTGATGTCGCCGAAGCTGAAATAGATGACGCAGCGCGAAGGTTCCCCATCTCGTCCCGCCCGTCCAGATTCTTGATAATAACTTTCTAAATTTCGCGGCAAGTCATAATGGACAACAAACCGCACGTCTGGTTTATTAATCCCCATACCAAACGCAATCGTTGCCACCATTACCTGCACGTCGTCGCGGATAAATCTGGTTTGGTTTTCGGCGCGTTCTTCGTCGGTTAATCCGGCGTGGTAAGGTAAAGCTTTAATCGCATCTTTCTGCAATTTAAACGCGAGTTCGTCTACCCCTTTGCGACTCAGACAATAAACAATTCCCGCCCCCTTTGCTTGCTTGATTTCCCACAATAATTCGGTATAGCTGTTTTTATGTTTGGGACGAACTTCGTAATAAAGATTTTTGCGGTTAAAACTAGCAATGTGAATATTCGGTTCGTGGAGCGTTAACTGTTCGATAATATCTTTGCGGACGCGCTCGGTGGCGGTCGCAGTTAGCGCCATAATCGGTGTATCTGGATATCGCTTACGCAAGATTCGCAACTGACGATATTCCGGGCGAAAGTCGTGTCCCCATTCAGAAACACAGTGCGCTTCATCGATAGCAAAACTATTGATGCCAATTTGATGTTTTACTAAATCCAAAAATGGCAGAAATCTTTCGCTGACGAGACGTTCTGGGGCGACGTAAAGTAGTTTACTTTTTCCATTTAGGATTGCTTCTTCCCGGTGTCGCACCTGCCAAGAGTTCAGACTACTATTAAGAAAGGTCGCACCAATGCCATTATCGTGCAGTGCATCTACTTGGTCTTGCATTAAAGATATCAAAGGCGATACAACCACAGTTAAACCGGGTTTAAGTAAGGCTGGGAGTTGAAAGCATAGAGATTTTCCGCCCCCTGTGGGCATTACAATCAATAAATCGCGGTTTTGCAGCGCTTGTTCTACGATTTGTCGCTGTCCTGGACGGAAGGTATCGTAGCCAAAATAATGTTTGAGTGCTTTTTCTAGGGTATGAGTCTGCATGGTGCGCGGGTGCAAGAGGCGATCGTTAGATTATTGTAGACTCGCAGAGCGATTGAGTGGCTATTAAGGGCTGTGTTGTTCCAATAATAGTAAGTGGACGTTACAAAAGAAAACAAACCGATGCCGAAAGCAGTTTGGAATGGTGCTACTTTAGCAGAGAGCGATCGCACTGTCGTCGTCGAAGGAAACCACTATTTCCCCCCCGACGCGATTAACAAACAATACTTCAAAGACAGCAGTACCCACACTACTTGTCCTTGGAAAGGCGTCGCCAGTTACTATACTATCGAAGTCGATGGACAAACCAACAAAGACGCTGCTTGGTACTATCCTCAAACTAAGGATGCTGCCAAAAATATTGAAGGCTACGTGGCGTTTTGGAAAGGCGTGAAGGTGCAATAACCTCGATCCCCCCTACCCCCCCCCCGAGGTTCGGGGGGCAAGAGCAAGGGGGGCAAGAGCAAGCGGGGCAAGAGCAAGGGGACAAGAGCAAGGGGGGGATGACTACTTTGAAAACTATAACGCAATCAAAGCTACCGAGCAATCGGATGCGATCGCTACTGTTGCTCTCGATCTTGCTGATCGCTGGTTATGCGGGTAATTACTTCAGAATTCCGATTGTTTTGCACGCAGACTGGTTATTTGGCAGCATTGCTGCCATTATTGTTCTCAAACTCTATGGCTGGGGATGGGGGACTGTTGCGGGTGCGATCGCTAGTTCCTACACCATCCTACTTTGGAAGCATCCCTGCGCTTTTATCCTATTTACCCTCGAAACTTTTTTCGTTGGTTGGGGACTGCGGCGGCGTAGTAACAATTTACTTTTATTAGATGTTGTTTATTGGGGATTTATTGGGTTTCCGTTATTGTGGCTGCTGTATGTTTTTTTGGCAAAAGTCGAGCCTAGTTCCGTTCTGTTTCTTTCATTTAAAAATCCGGTTAATCAGATTTCTAACGCACTGCTTGCCTGTTTAATTTTAAATCATACACCGATTGCTAAATGGATTGTTGGTTCTAAGGCCGAAAAAACCATAAATTTTGAGCAAACTTTGTTAAATTTGTTCGTTGCGTTTGTTTTAATACCAGCGTTGGTGCTGACGATTTGGAATTGTCAAGGCGCAGCTTCTGAGCAGGAACATCACATTTTAGCGAGTTTGGAAAATACAAAGCAGAACGTGAGTACAGAACTGCAAAACTGGCATCAGCAAAAGCAACAAATGCTGGAAAGACTTGTATTATATGCTAAAAATGCAAATCTGTCAAAATCAAATTCACTGCAAGACACTACAAAACTAGCTTATAGTTCGTTCCCGGAAATCCGCAATCTCTATATTACCGATGAGCGGGGAAAAATTATTGTTTCGGCTATGCCCGCAGATGTTACGACACTGAAGGAGCCGGAATACAAAGCCTTGTTGATGGAAAAACAGCCCAGGATCTCTGAGGTAGTATTTTTGCCAGGAGGGAAGTACCCATCGATAATTCAGAGCGTACCGATCTTAGAGGATGAAAGTGTAATAGGACAGGTATTTGCAGAGATTGATGTGAATGCGATCGCTAGTTGGTTAACAAACAATCATCAATCATCAACACAGCTAATTACTATCCTCGATTTGCAGCAGCGCGCGATTGTCAGTACTCGTAAAGATCTAAAGCTGCTACAACCATTCGATCGAAATAACAATGGGGAAATTCAACAACTCAATAACACAACCTATCGCTGGATACCAACAGTTCAGCATCTGGCTAAAGTGGTTCGTTGGCGAAAATCTTTCTACGTGCAAAAGGCATCAATTGGAAATAATTTACCCTGGCAATTGGCGATCGAAGTGCCTAGCGCACCGTATCTTGTGCTTTTAGATAAACTTTACACCAATGGTTTTGCTGTTTTGATGGTCATCGCAGTTTTGACACCTCTGTTGGCAAAAGCTATTAGCTACAATCTGGTAAAACCTTTGCTGCAACTGGCAAACTTAACTACTAACCTACCAGATAAACTGATTGCACCGAAAGAGTTAGAATTTCCCAGCAGCCAAATCACCGAAATTAATGCATTGACGAACAACTTTCAACTAATGGCTATTGCACTCCAGAACAAATTCCAGGAAATTCAGCAGGCGAATCTGGAGATTCAGCAAGCAAAAGAAGCCGCCGATGCAGCAAATCAAGCCAAAAGCGAATTCCTCGCCAATATGAGCCACGAATTACGCACACCCCTTAACGGCATCCTTGGCTATACACAAATTCTCCAACGCAGCGAATCTCTGACTGATAAAGGACGCAAAGGGATAGAAATTATTGGGCAGTGCGGTTCTCATCTATTAACCCTGATTAATGATGTGTTAGACCTCTCCAAAATTGAAGCCCGTAAATTGGAACTCAATCCGGTTTATTTTTACTTGCCTTCATTTCTAGAAAGCGTGACGGAAATTTGCCGCATCCGCGCAGAACAGAAAGAAATTGCCTTTACTGTTCAACTCGATTCAAACTTGCCTGCGGGCATTCGTGCAGATGAAAAACGCCTGCGTCAAGTCTTAATCAATCTGCTGGGTAACGCGATTAAATTTACCGACCAGGGGAAAGTTACCTTTAAGGTTGAGGTAATAGGCGATCGGCAAGAATTAAATTTACCAATTACCGATGACCAATTACCTATTACCAAAATTCGCTTTGAAGTTGAAGATACCGGAGTCGGCATGAAAACCAATCAAATGGAGAAAATATTTCGACCATTTGAACAGGTGGGAGAAGTAAAACAACAAGCCGAAGGTACGGGTTTGGGATTAGCAATTAGCCAAAGGATTATCTCGTTAATGGGTAGTAAAATTGAAGTAATTAGCGAGTTTGGCAAAGGCAGTAAGTTTTGGTTTGAAGTGGAAGTACTCCAAGCCAAAGAATGGGCAGTTGCTTCTAGAGTAGTTCAGCAAGGCACCATTGTCGGCTATCAAGGCAAAAAGCGCACCATTTTAGTAGTAGATGATAAATGGGAAAATCGCTCGGTGATTGTGAATTTACTCGAGCCAATTGGGTTTACAATCGTTGAAGCCGGTGATGGTCAGGAAGGATGGGAGATTGCCAAGGAAAGCAAACCGGATGCGATCGTGACTGACTTGGTGATGCCTGTGATGCACGGATTTGAGTTCATCAAGCGTCTGCGTACCTATGAACAATTCAAACAGATCCCTGTCGTTGCTTCTTCCGCCAGCGTGTTTGAAACCGACCAATACAAGAGCATTAATGCGGGTGCGAATGCGTTTCTACCCAAACCTGTAGACGCCCAAACCCTGATGCAACTGCTACAGGAATACTTGCAATTAGAATGGATATATCAAGGCAATGCAGATAGCTCAACAAGTCCAGTGGATCTGATTCCTCCGGCTAGGGAGGTTTTACAGCAGTTAGTCAATCTAGTACAAGATGGTGATATTCAAGGAGTTGTAGAAATGGCTCAAAAACTGCCTCTTTCGGATCGGAAGCTAACGCCTTTTGCCGCCGAAATTGTGCAGCTTGCTAATAGTTTCCAAGTCAAACGGCTAGAAAGTTTTATCGAGCAATACATCGATTAGCTTTAAATACTGAATTAGGAGCCAATCCATCATGACAACGCCCTCACACACCGGATTCATTTTAATCGTGGATGACAATCCCACAAATTTGTCTGTTCTGTCGGAAGCGTTGAGTAGTGCTGGTTTTCGCTTCCGCGTTGCAGTCAGTGGGGAAAGCGCGATCGCACTAATCGAACGCAATCCACCAGAGTTAATCTTACTCGATGTGCAAATGCCAGGAATTGACGGATTTGAAACTTGCCGTCGTCTCAAAGCCAATCCGATCACCCAAAACATTCCCATCATTTTTACCACAGCTTTGGCGGATACAGAAAGCAAAATCAAGGGTTTTGCTCTCGGTGCAGTAGATTATATCCCCAAACCGTTTGAACAAGAGGAAGTAATTGCCAGAGTACGGGTGCATTTACAACTAAAGCAACTGACCGAATCCCTGGAAGAGCAAGTGCGCGATCGCACCGCCGCTTTACAACAAGCTCAGATTCAAGTTGTGCAACAAGAAAAACTCTCAACATTGGGAGAATTAATTGCCGGAGTCGCCCACGAAATTAACAATCCTATCAGCTTCATCGCCAACAATATTGCACCTTTGCAAGAATACATTGCCGGTGTAACTGAAATTCTGCAACTGTATCAACAAGAATATCCAAACCCCTCAGCAAAAATTACTAAAGCAATCGAAGACTTGGATCTGGAATTTGCCCTCGAAGATATGGCAAAAATTCTAGATTCGCTCCAGGTAGGCACTGAACGGATTCAAAATATTTCTGTATCCCTACGCACCTTCTCCCGCTCAGATTGCGATACAAAAACCCCTGCGGATTTGCACGAGGGACTCGATACCACGCTGATGATTTTGCAACATCGTATCAAAGACAAAAGCCTTCGCATCGCGGGTAAGGAATACCATCGTCCCCGCATCCAAGTCATCAAACGTTATGGCAGATTGCCCGAAGTAAATTGCTATCCAGGACAGATGAATCAAGTATTCATGAATATTCTGGCAAACGCAATTGATGCGATTGACGAAGCATTTATCCAAGGCAAAATGAGCGATCCAATTCCCCAGATTCAGATTGCAACCGAAACCGATTCTGCTCAATGGGTCGCGCTGCGGATTGCTGATAATGGGATTGGTATGGCTGAATCTGTAAAACAGCGATTATTTCAGCCTTTATTTACTACAAAACCCGTCGGGAAAGGAACCGGACTCGGCTTGCCGATCGTCAATCAAATTATAGTAGAAAAACACAATGGCAAGTTAGAAGTAAATTCTCAACCAGGTCGGGGAACCGAGTTTATTATCAGAATTCCCACCGCTGCTTAAAATCTGGACAAGACCCAACAGTAAAAATATATACACAACAATCAGGGTTTTTACTGAGCTTAACCTATTCACAAGCCAAGTGTCTGGCTTTCCGATCCCTTGGGATACTGCTGTTGCAAAGCGGCGCGCTGTTGCAACGCGGCGCGCTGTTGCAACGCGGCGCGCTGTTGCAACGCGGCGCGCTGTTGCAACGCGGCGCGATCGCGCTCGTTTGTGTAGCGGCACCCTTAAGGGTGCCGCTACACAAACGAGTGCCACAAGGGCTGTATTCCACCAAGTCACAAACTGCTATAAAGGGGCAGATTTCAATTTGTTAGTTTAGACTCCAGAAATATTCAAATCTTTGTTTATAAGCTGTTCTCGGAGCTAACATGACCAAAATCAACCAAAATATCCATCGTTTCGGAGAGGAAGAGCGGCATGGGGTGTACAGGGCGATTTACGAACGGCGGGATATGCGCTCTTATTTCACGCCTACTCCCATCGAGGATGACGTTTTGGGACGACTGCTTGACGCTGCACATCACGCCCCCTCGGTAGGTATGATGCAACCTTGGCGCTTTATCTTGATCCGCGATGCAGGGGTGCGTCAAAGCGTCTACGAACTTTTCAAACAAGCTAACGAAGCCGCATCCTCGATTTACGAGGACAAGCAAAAAGCGCTGTACGTGTCATTGAAGCTCGCAGGCATCCTGGAAGCGCCGGTTAATCTGTGCGTTACCTGCGATATTACGAGCGGGCGCGGGCGGGGACTGGGGCGACAGACTATGCCTGAGACGGCGATATATTCGACCGTTTGCGCGATCCAAAACCTATGTCTGGCGGCTCGCGCCGAGGGGATCGGCGTCGGCTGGGTCAGCATTTTCGACCCGGATCGGCTGCGAAGTCTTTTGGGCATTCCCGCCGAGATGGTCTTCGTCGGCTATTTGTGCATGGGTTACGCCTCGCAGTTTGACGCCCAGTCGGAATTGCAACTCCAAGGCTGGGAGATGCCCTCAGAACTGCCGAACCTGATCCACTTTGACCGCTACGGCAATACGGATGAGAAACGCGCCGCCCAGTTGCTGGGCACTTTAAAATTTTGACAGTAACTCTGTAGGATCGGGAGTCCCAAAAGTCAAAACATGTCACGTTCACCAATCGATTCAAACCGTTATTTTTTTCAGTGGTAAATCATACTTTTGAGACTTTTTCTGAGGGATATTTTATCAGACCCAGAACCCGGAATTTACCAGAGTTGTTTTTGATGCGCCCTTAACCTATATCAAGGAATAATCCTCGCTTGTGGGATAGGCATCTTGCTTGTCCCATTCCCTGTGCCAAAATCAATCTTTTCAGCCTAATTCACCCTCGTCTTGCACTGGGTTAATTTCCTCAACGACCTCATCTTCAAAATCCACTTTATCGTAAATATCCGCCAGGACAATTTCAAAAGGAACAGAAGCTAGGGATATCGTCCCATCCTCATCTTCGTATTCAGTAAATATCCAGCGGTTGTTATCTGTTTTGGAATACTGTTCTACGTGCAGGGTGTATTGGTCAATCAGAAGATATTCCTGAAAGCTGCCAATGGTGCGATACGCTGCAAATTTTTCATCCCGGTCATAACTTTTAGTTGATTTTGATAAAACTTCAGCAATCATCAGCGGATTCGCGATCGTGTCTCTTCGTCCAGCTTGAAATTCTAGTTGACCTTGCACAACCATGACATCGGGATAGGTATGAATTCGCTTTTTGGGAATCCAGAGTCGCTGATCTGTAACAAAGACTCGATAAGGCTGACGCTTGAGAGCGAAATTTAGCGCTCCGCTGAGGTTAAGAGCAATTTGGTTATGATTGGGTGTTCCGCCTGTCATGGGAATAATTTGACCATCAATATATTCGTGACGTGACTCAGAATTTACCTCTAGTTCTAGGTATTCTTCGGGTGAATAGTAGCGTTGTTCTGCTGCAATCATCATGGAATTTTAACCTTTTCTTTGAACCACCTGAGAAACCCGGTTTTTCTAAAAAACCGGGTTTCTTAAAGTTAAACTACTATTTCTCAATTTTACAGAGGTGGCGATGGCAGACTTACTCTTCTAAGATTTCAACCAAGTCATCAATTATCACATCAAATGTATAGGCTAGCTTTTTCAAAGCGGTGTAGTCTACAGTTGCCAGCTTGGGAGAATGAGCATAGCTTCTAACTGTGCCGTAGGGAATTCCCGATCTCTGGGAAACTTCTTTGAGCGTCCAACCCTTTTCAGCAGCCAATTCTCGAACTCGCAACCTAATTAAGCCCATTCTCTACTTGACATCTGCCGCGTTCGCGGCATAAAGTTATCTGAGTAAGCGATCGCTACTCCGCCTGGAAAACTGAGACAGCGATCGCCTTCCTTACAATGCCCCACAAAGTGGGAAGGATGGTTCTATGATACCAACACAACAGACATATCGAGAAAAACTTTATCCTTGGAGTATCATTCGTCACCTGCCAAACGTGCAGCGGATAACGGTAGCCCGGTTTCGCCGCCGGAATGATGCCTTGGAGCATCTTCAAGTACTGCGGCGATTGATACCCAACGCGGATCTGACAGTCATTTTTGACGCAAGGGTAACGAATACAGAGGTACTAACCTCGACGCCATTACACAATCGAGGATAGAGAGTTGTAACAAGAATCCCGGCTTTTCAGAAAAACCGGGACTCTGGGGGGTGATGCGATCGCTAATCTTGAGGAATCTTGTCCTCACTAGCAATTTGATTTAAAAACGCATTCGATCGTTCAAAAGAAAACGGGCCATCTTCTAGCGGTGGAAACTGGCGAATTTTGAGCAAATCCTGGTGAGGAAGATTGGTTCTGACGGTGAGAAACAGAATTTCTCGCTCAAACTGTTCTCTTCCCTGCTGAAAAAAATCTTGACTTTCGGTGCGGATAATAGGTATTCGCGGTACGCTCGCTCGCTGAGCGTTAGCAGGAGTAACTAAACTTGTGGTGGCGACTAGGGTGACAAGCGCTAAAAATCCTGGTTTCATCATTCGATCCCCCCTACATTTAGTGTAGCTTTGTTTTGTGAGGGCGATCGCTACAAGGCATCGACTTACCGGCGTCAACTTTACATTACAGCAGAAAGTTCATCGACAACCTTGACCCGTCCTCTATATAAGGCGCGGATCAGTCTGTCGATGCAGCGCTGTTCCTCTTCTTCGAGGGAATCGTCTAACAGCGCCGCCATCAGTCCATAGCGATCTGCTAAGGTAATGCAACCTGTGCTGCTGACTTGAGCAAATAAATCCGCGATCGCACCGGGAATCAGGTTAACTGGAGGAAGCGTTACAGACAACATGACGAAAACATTGAACTCGATATATCTAATATCTGTGATTCCACTGATGTCGCGGGTGACAGCACCTGCTTGCTTCACGTGATCTTTACAGAACTTGCTGTGTGAGGCCAGTCACAAAACGAGTAATTTTGCTTCAAATGCGTGCTATCATATAAATCTATGCGGATGTGGCGGAATTGGCAGACGCGCTAGATTTAGGTTCTAGTACCGCAAGGTGTGAAGGTTCAAGTCCTTTCATCCGCATCTCAGGCACGGTAAGGGTTTCAGCTTTTGATGTGACTTTACCCAAAAGTTGGCCAACTTGTCCAACTTCTCCATCCAAAATCCGTGGCTTAACAATTAGATAATCTTTGGCTGCAGGTAATGCTTGAGGAATACTCAGTGGAAAAGCTTACATTTCCAAACCCAAGCGATACCGTACTTGGAGTAAGGCATTACAAACCTCCCGCTCTCTAAAGTAAGCGGGTTTGCTGAGAAATCTAGCAACTTCGCTTCGCGTCGGCTCAATTCCTTGTGAAAACAACCTGAAAGCCACCTGTCGCACCTCTTCACAAGAGATTTCTAATTTTTGATTATGTTGAGCTTTGCGGTAATCAAGATACCGTTGTGAAATAGCATGACATAAGTCAGCAAAATGTCGCCGTAAAATTCGGACATCATATCCTAAGCTTTTAGCCACCTGCGTCATTGGTAATGGCAATGACCTATTATCTTCTAAAAAAGCCTCCAATTGTCGTCGCAGCTTTTCTATGGGAATTGTTCGACAAAAAGCTGTGTTAGCACAGCGAGTTTTTGGAGGCAAAGGTGCAGTTATCCCATCAACAACAGCAGTTGTGACCACACCCGTCAAAAAATCCAGTACTGAAGTCCCAAGACAGTAACAAACTTGTAGAAGAGTATCAAATTGCGGTAACACCTTCCCTGTACACCATTGCCATACTGCGTGTTTAGGCATTTGAAGCAAGCGGGCTAACATTGCCACGTTACCAAAGGCTACCAAGTTCACATAAGCAGACAGACTTCTCCCAATCATTTCCCTAGAGGGTGTCAATATCAACTGTGACGCCGCAGCAACCATCTCTCCAACAGTTTTCACCACCCAAGTCTGCCAATTCAATTCCGTTTTAGTTAAAGTGTCACTCAATAGTGCAAAAGGCTGCAAACAAAAACCCAGCCATCCTCCACATCTTGAACAATACCCCGACCGCGATCGCCATGCCAAAGGAGAAAGAGGTACTTGACAATGGGGACACTCTGTTAACAACAGTTGGTGATGATGGGGACAAATTTTAACTACATTCAAACTCCAAAGAAGCGGTTCATAAATCGCCTGTCCAGTTTCGCGCCATTGTTCATAACAGATTGGACAATAAGCCAAACCGTGACGGAGTAACCCTCTTGGCGGGATAACATTTGTCCAAGTCAACATCGTGAGAAAGCGGAGGTCACTTCTTAAAGTCAGGCTTTCTAGCGCTTGAACCCATTGGGCTGCCATCATGCCAGTGCCGTTGAATGTTGCTGTGTGACCGAACACTCCTGTACGACTGGATTTGGTACTTCCGGGTATTTTAATACCAACGGGTGCTACTACTCTTTCCATTAGTATTCCCGGTTCAATGCAATGGGCCTGAGCTAATCTCGTAATATACCCTGTTAAGCTTTCCACATTAGCTGTGCCAATCCCAATTGGTTGGAGGTGATAGAGATAGCTACGCGGTGGAAAAAGGGGTAGCTTCAAATCCCATTGGTCATAAAGAGTTGCCACTTCATAATTCATAACCGAGTTCCCTGATAATTTCATCCAGAGCATTGCGAGCGTATTTATTTCGGATTGCTCCAGGCTGGGTAAGAAGCTCGCTGACACTGGAAATACTAGGCTTATTCCCCTCGGCATGAATTTTTTGAGCAGCAGCGCGCACCTCTTGGCAAAGTCGTTCTCTCTTTTTTTGGGCACAAGCTTTCCGGTAGCTAGTATAGCGCCGGGAAATTTGTCGGCACAGATGGGGAAAAAGTTCGTATAGACGCTGGCTACTTTTGTATCCAAGACGGTTGACAATTTCTTTCAATGGTGGGGGCGGTTCTTGATTAAGGGCTGATAAAAGTACGGGTTGTATTTCTTGCCAGATTAAAGTTTCTTGATAGTTAGCGTACCGCCATTTTATTTGTTGATATAATACAGGAAAACGATATTTTAAGGCATAGAGATAATGCCCCAAACGTTTAGCCATTTCTTTGAGAGACGGCGGTGGATTCTCAACCAGTGCTGCTTCCAAAGCTTGCCGCATCTGCTCTACATTGATGGGGAACCGAGGATTTCTAGGCTGCTCTTGAAGTTGCCGATGAATCATCAGAGCTTTTTGTTCTAATTCCAGAACGGCAACTTGTTCTGTTAGCATCTGTAACAATGATAAAGACAGACGATAAAATAGCTGCAAGAGATTACTTAGCTTGAGAAGTGACTTGCCTTTGTAGCAGGAATACAAAGCACTCTGAGAAACCCCGACTAAGTGCGCTAAGGCAGATGCACTACCAAAAGCAAATTGATTTACGCAAATAGAAATTGCTTTGGTCAGGTTTTCTTTTGTTAGGGGAGACAGTAAACCAGGTGCGGCAGCCACTAGCTCACCCAGGGTAGATGTCACATAATTAGACCATAAAATTTCTGATTCTTTTAGTGTATTACTATCATCTACTTCCTGGGGTGGAAAACCCCCAAGCCATTGGTAGCAGCTTGAGCAGTAACCAGGTCTAGTGCGACTGGCTAAAACAGGCAGTTGTTTATAACAGTGAGGACATCTCTGTTGTAAGCGTTGATGATGATAGGAACAAATCTCAACGACTTTGAGCGACCATACAAGAGGTTCGTAGATGATTTGCTCGCGCTGGAGCCACTCTTGATAGCAGGTTGAACACCACACTCGATGGTCACGGAGTAAACCAATCTGAGGAATAACTTCAGCCCAGGTCAGCATTGTGAGAAAACGGAGGTCATTACGCAATGTCAGCGCTTCTGTCGCTTGAACCAAAATAGTTGCTCTGATTCCAGTTCCATTAATCCCACAGGCAGGTGCATCGAGGCCATACTTGTGTCCGTTATTTATTTCTTCTGGATTCCTATTAGCTTGGTAAAGGTGATAATTATTTTTTTCGATAATTGGAACAATTTCACTAATAAATAAATTTCTTGGAGTGACACAATGATTCAAGGCAAGTCGAGTGATATAGCTGGTTAAACTCTCTACAAATGGAGTCCCCAACCCCACAGGTTCTAAATGATAAAGATGACTTCGTGTAGGAATGGGAGGAGCGTTTATGTCCCAGTTTAAATAGGTTTTTAAGTGATGGTTTAGCATTGGCTACTGCCTCCTACGCGATACCGCCTTGGCTTGGATTTACCCACATTTTTATTTTTGGTTCTAGAAAAGGGAGTATTTGGCTGTTGTTCGCTGGTAGAGTCAGTAGTTTCAGTAGACATCTGAGGAAACTTTCTTAAAAGTCCCATAGCAGACCGCAGTTGGTCAAGTTCTGCTTGAGTATTTTTCAATTTTTCCTCGCCTTGTTGGGCAGCTTTAAGCATGATTAAACATTGGCTGACTGGTAATGCATGTTGTGACAAATCTTTCAGAGTGATGGTGGGGGAATCGGGTCGCTCCTCTAGAACTGCACTGAGCGTTTGTGATAGCCAGTCTTTGAGAACTCCTACACAACCAACGCTGTGGATATAACAATCCTCCCAGTGCTGCAATAGGTCTGGTGCTTCTGGTAGTGGAAGATGACGCTCAAAAGTATGTAATACGCTTTTGAAGGCAAAAACATCTTCATCGCAGTCTGCATGGTAGAGCGGAAAGTGAATGCTTTTGCTGCGTCTGCACAATTGGTCACCCAGGTTAATCAGTGGCATGAGGTCGTAGGTTCCGACCATAACAATTCTGACTTTGGCAAGAGAAGAAAGTGACTTGAGAGCTTCCGGTTGATCTTTTAATTTACGACCACTTGCTAATTTGGCTAAATGATGAGCTTCATCTATGTATAAGGCATCTGGGTGGCGATTAATTAAAGCTGACTCTACTGCATGACGCAGCTTTAATTTGGTATCTCTATAGCTAATCTTTTTGTCAATTAGTGGTTCGTTCAATGCTTTCAAAATTCTCAGGTAAAAATCTTTCCAATCAAACTGACTAAACTCCGGTGACATGGCTTCAATCCCAACAATTGGCATCTGGCCTTTGTCAACTTCTAATTCAGGAAGTGTGGCTGAGATGATTTTTTGAATCAGCCGTCGCAACAGAGTAGTTTTTCCTACGCCCGTTGGCCCAAACACGAAGATTAGAGAAACTCCTGGAGCTTGATAAATAGCCCGCTTCAGGTCTACAAATGCCTCTACCAGTCGCGGATGTGCCATAGTATAGTCGTTAAAATAGGCAATTCTTTGCGCGACGGGAAGTGACAAGAGTTCGGGAGGAAATCTATTTCCATTCATGATTAAAACTCTCCATATAATTCGATTTTATTATCTTTATTGTCTGTAATAGCAATCGATTTGCTGAGCGAATTTCTGGCAGGATCGACTTGGGCAATATTTTGAACTGGCGTTCCATCTCTACTGATGAAAGAGCTTTTCTTACCTTCAACCATCTCTAAAACAATCTTGTTTTCTAAAGCCCGGAGGCGTTGTTTTAATAATTCGCCCTCCAAGGCGATAGCAGAATTCAAATGTTCCACCAGTTCTTTGTCTGAGACTTCAACTCGTTTGCCGTGACCAGATTTACGTCTACGCAAATCCTCAGTAATGATTTTGATTTCTTTTTCGGTTCGCCCTTGAAGATATTGATAGTGGGCGGAAATACACTCTGACCACCGTCCTCGGACAAAGGCATAAGCAACACCTACATCAAATGGGTCGTATTTCACTTCGACTGATGAATTCTCAATTTCTGGGTCTAGGAAGGCATCAGACCAGTAGTAAATATTCCGAATCTTAATACCTTGACCGGGTTGTACTACTCTTGTATTCCCCTGACCGGGTGATGGCAGCGTAAGTAGGCGAAATGAGGAGTCGTATTCAATTAGCCGAATTTCTCTGCGACCGCCCAAGGCGATTCCGGTTTCAAAACAAGAGCGAGGGCTTTGGCCTAATGTTGAATGTTCTCTTTTGTCATAGATTTCGTAAGCCCAATATTCGAGAAATTTGTAAAATTCTCCGATTGTCCAGACGGCTTGTTTTTTAGGACTGACTGATTGAGTTACTTGGCGTGGGATACGCAAGATTTGGGTATTTCCTTTTAACTCATGCGTCCATTGCGTATTATTAGTGTTAAAAATTCTTTCTACTGGTGCGCCATATCTGGGTTCCCCTGGTGGGCGATATTTATGAGTACATTGATAGTAAGCTAGCAGTTGGTTAAAGTAAGTGCTGTGAAACTCTTTACCGTTATCTGTGACAATGATTTGAGGCAAGCGACGAAAACGAGACACACAAATTCGCATTACCATCATGCAAGAACGGTAGCTCGGTTCTTCATAGGTAAGATAGACGGCGAGTATGCGTCGGCTATAACTATCAATCATGAAGGAAACCCAAGGACGACCTAAATTGATGTCAGTTAGGGAAATTGCTTCACTGGAATTGCAGGTGGTTAGAGATATCAGCGAACTGACTAACTCGTCATCGAGTTGTGTATGGTCGATGTGAGCTATTTCCCAAGGAAGGTCTCCGTGGTGCGGTATGGCTTTAGCTGAGTGGTAAGGTTTTTGAATATTAGCTGCTCGACGACCACAGCGCGAAAGTGTTTGTTTGTAACCAGACCGCTGCCGAATTTCTAAGCGGAATCTTTTTTCGGAAGGGGGTTCTAATTTGGGTTCATGTGTCTCGCAGGCTTCAATGAATGCTCTGTACACTCCAGTAATTCGCCGATTTTTTAGGTTTTCATAATGCTGTGCGATATATTGCGCCATAAATTCCCGGACAGCTTGATCCAATTTGGGTTCATTGCTACCTTTTTGATGGTGCTTGGGGAGCAGTCCTACATAGCCGTTTCCGTATAATTTTTCAGCGTTCCAATAGTTATCTCGCCAGCGTCGAATACTTCGAGGCGGAAATTGTGGTGGGTTTGGCTGAAGGTAGGGTTGAATGGCTTGGTAGCGATGATTGGCTGTTTCAATATCTTCAGGTCTAGCATGGAGAAGAATTTCTTCAAATTCTTTATGGTTGTTTGATTGAATTTGGTTTTCGGCACAAGTTATTTCCCGTTTTTGCACCAGTTCGTTGAAGGCGGTGTTGGTCAGATTAATAACTTTTCTATCGCTGCTTTGCAGGCTAATTGTTTTAGAGCCGATGTTAATAATTTGCCAAGGTTGCCCATCCCAAGACAAAGAGCTACCAACATCTACTTTGATGACTTGGATGGCGCTGGTAACAGGTGGGGGTAGGGTTTGGATGAGTTGTTGTTTGGCTATTGCGATTTCTTGATTGAGGAAAATTTGGACTTTATCAGGTTCAGCTAGAGGAGCAGCGCTCAAATTAACGTAAATTTGCTTGGTAGCAATTAGAGTATTAATGTCGTCAGGAGTGGCTCCCTGAACTTTTAGGATGAGTGAGGAAAATGCGATCCCTGGTAATGCTTTGACCAGGGAGATGATAGCTGCTTTAATTGGTTGATTTACTGGCGGAGGTTGTTTACAAAAGTAAGGTTCTAGCCATGTAAAGTTTCGCAACCTTACTGGGTCGAGTTCTTTTGACGATCTGATGGCATAATAGAGTCCGTACTTGCGGGCGTATTCTTCGCCTGGGGGGCAACGCCAGTGACCGTTTTCATTGCGAACGTAGCGGTATGGTTTGTTGGCTGATAGGAGAACTAATTCTTCTTCTGTTTTGCACTCTTCCCACCCTGCTGTGTTTTGGCGAATGATAAAAAAGTCTGGTGTGTGCGAACAGCGAATACGCTTGGTAGCTTTACTCAAGTATACTAGCTGTATGGGGGGTGGTTGGTCGTAGTATTCTAATACGTCGTCCTCGTATTCTAGTTTGTCAATAATGTAGGAAAGTTCATTACGATGGGATTCAAATTGTATAGTCATTCCCATCTTGGTACTGGGGTAAAAGCCACAAACATTACTTTTACGACTCCCTACACTGCGTGAGGGAGCAAGTTCACGGATTTGGGCAATGATTTGTCTTGTATTTTCAGGGATATTTTGGCGAGTATACCAGGTGTCGAACTGCTCATTAGTCAGCATAATGCCCCCTGTTCTCGTGAGGGCTTGAAGCTTTATGACTTCAGTAAGATTGATTTATTCTGGTTGCGGCATTCTTGAGCGCTCTTTCTACAGAGGGCTGTCTCCTCACACTTGCATGTCTGCCTTGTCTTGAGGTAGCCAAGGTTAATCGAAAGATGCTATGATTATAATTCTGATTTTTGGATGACTGACTTTTTCTTAACTTTATGTTACAACGGTTGTCCAATTTCTGATTCCATTTACTACGGTTGTCCAACTTCTGCTTCCATATTCTTTTCGCAGTGGCGAGTGCGCTCACGTTAGATTGGGCATTTCAGCTCTGCTGCTTGTCCAACTTCTCCTTCCAGGTTTGGTCAACTTTTCGGTAAAGTCACATTTGAGCGGCTGGAACCCTTTGATTTTTAATGGTCGCTTATGGGGGTTATGCGATCGCAACTCTTTGCGCCCAGAATTGAGCCACTCGTTGCTGCCACTGACGCCAGTATTTTTTGATCTCAGTAGCCTCAAACAAAGTCACCATAGCCTCATTGGGAGTAGCTACTATCAGCAAAGCCTGTTCGATTCTAACTTGATAAGGCTCTCCGTACTGCCGATTTAATGCTCCACAGTAAGCGGCTAACTGCAAAGGGATGTCCTCGTAAACGGGTTTTATGCGGTCAGAGAATTTGAATGCGATCGCGCAATGAGGAAGGTCATAATAACGGGCGACGCACTCAACTCGTCCTGCGTAGCCTGAGTAAAAGTGGAAAAGATTACCAGCAATCAATCTAATCTCGTGGATTTCTTCCAAAATAGGTAATAAGTTGTCCCAGTATGGCCTGAGCAATTCAGGACAGGGAATGCTTTCATTGTTAAATAAGTTTTCAATCTGCCTATGACCTAGCTTTCCAATCCGAGTTGCTGTGCCGATAATGTGGTTTACCTCAGATCCTTTGCTTCGTCTCCAGTTCGCCAGTCGTGCTTTGTCTTGTGGAGTTCTGGTAAGTTCTATAATCGACGTTTCGCGGGGGAGGCTATTACAAAACGCATTAGCCAGATATGTGATGCCGTCCTTCCGAATTGGCTTGGCGTAGCAGCTAGGCAGTGGATCAGCCGACCAAAAGTTTTTATTCTTATTTTTTTTTCTATGAGTTTCGCCTAATGGGTGTTAAGCTCATCATCACCGAAAACTCAAAGCTTTTGACAACTCCCCGTCCTGAAG
>DNGJ01000202.1 GCA_003486305.1 Cyanobacteria bacterium UBA11371 | reverse complement strand
TGTTCGGTGGTAGAAGCGTTGAAGGTATACAGTTTACCGCGACTGACGGCGACGCTGGCTAAGTTGTGACGTTCTTGCTGGTTCGGGAGTTTGACAGCGTATTCTAAAAGGTAATAAGTTTTATCGCGAAATTGCCGCGTTTCGGCGTTCACGAGTTCGGCGGTGCGCCCCGAGTCGCGAGGAGCGATCGCATTCTTCGACAATTTATATCCTACTTCCCCCGGCGTTCCCAACTCAGCCAAAGATTTAGCTTCAGGTACTGGACTAACTACCAAACTTATGTTCTCGGTACTCTCGATCAAATCGTGGAATACCACCTCCGGGCCATTTGACACTTTAACTTGCAACCAACCGTTAGGATAGAGGAACTGGTAACCTTTGGTAGTATCGACATAGCTTTTCAAACCGCTGGTCGGTGAAATGCTGCAACTAACCAAACTCACAGCTACTAATACCACTAGCAGAACCGCAGCAATCCGTTTCAACATTTATACTGTCCCCTTAAGCGCCATGCTGGAATCGAGTAGCACCGTTATCGGTGGTTACCTCAATCAACCCAGCCGTTCTATTGTCCCATCTCTTGTGTCTATTTTGGATTCATCGAAATCGGCTATGTTAACAAGCATCGAGTTACGCTGGTTTTATCGTGGTACGCTACCGCCTGAAATTCAAGATTGGTTTGATTCACAGGCGCTTTTGGAACCCCCCGAAGCGCCTGAACAAAGGGAAGATTTTTATTTGCTGCTGCCCGAGTGCGAGACTTTAGGGATTAAACTGCGGCAAGAACGATTGGAAATTAAATGGCGCAAAGCTGAATTAGGCGTGCTGCGATTTGGAGATAATGCAGAGGGAAAGGCAGAGAAATGGGTAAAGTGGATTTGCGAAGATAATACTGTAGAAAGTTTAGTCAAAGTAGATGTAGAGTCGAAAGCTAATTGGGTGGGTGTTTTGAAGGTGCGATCGCTCCGCAAATACCCAAACTGTAACGTTGAAATTACCCGTTTAACTATTGAGGGCAATTCTTGGTGGAGTTTCGCTTTTGAAGCCTATGGTGAAGAAGCCAATTTAATGGATAACCTTCAATCCGCCGCTAACATAGTATTTCAAACCTATTCCGGTTCCAATTTCCAACTTCAAGACTCTTACGCCTATCCCAAATGGCTTGCTTTAGCTATACTTAACACGGGAACAAACTGACACAAAAGGTTGCGCGCATTCGTTACTCGCAGAGCCATCAAGCTCGCCATTAGCAATTAGCCATTAGCACTATCAAACTTTTCTACTTTCCAAAACCAATTATCTCTTAATTTACGAATTTCCACTTTACCATTCCCCGCCGGTTTTACAGGTATATCTTTCCCATCGGATCTGTAAATAAATTCTTCCCTTCCCGCCCCCCACATTTTAATTTCATTACAAAAATAAATTACCTTCGCGTTACCTGCGTTTTCAATTCTAATTCTTCGATTCGGACAGCCAACGAGATGACGATATTGGCAGGGAAGTTCTGCTTCTGATTCTCCCGCGTCGTCAGGTTTTATTTCTAAATTTTTAACCATTGACACGACCGCTTCAAAGTCTTTTAAATAAACATTAAATGTTTCTAACTTTGGATTGGCGGGATTGGTAAACTGAATCGCTACCATCGTCACCATGCTGATAGTAAATGGCAAAATAGCCGGTTTAAAATTCGGCTTTGTTTGCTCAAAAACATAGATAGGCCAAAACAATACCATCGGCAAAAATAACATCGAGTCGGTTATTGCTTTACGGAATATGAATAAGATTAAAACGAAAATTACCGAGACAAATAATAAATAGTACGCTGCTTTAATCGCAGCGCTTAAAAATAACCGAAATTCCGCTGAAAATAAACCTGTTTGTTGAGGAAATCTGCCCGAAAGGTATTGAGGCCAGTAAAATAACGCAATTAAAAATATCAGGTGTATCCAAAATAAAGAGTAATACTCGCCCAAAGCGCAGCGAAATATTTTCAAAGTTAATTCTAGTATTCCAAGTATTAACAGAATTAAGGAAACTCGCATTTTGATATCGAACCAGAAAGCATCTGAATTACTTACAGCGGATTGCAGTCGGTGATGGTACATCTTCGTTTGTGTAGCGGCAGCATTAATGCTGCCGCTACACAAACGAAGCGATTTTGCTCCTCTGCGCCTGGAGCGGTTCAATCATTCAGGTACGCCCGGAAATGCATCAACAAACTTCACTTCTAGGTCGGGAAAACTATCAACCAATTGCACTTTAAAATCGGGAAAGTCATCAACGATTTTCCACTTACCACAGGCATCGGGAAAATCGTCTACCCTTTGCACGTGCAAATCGGCAAAAGCATCGACCTCCTTAACTTTGAAATCAGGTGAACTGTTAACAATTTGGACTTTGCCATAAAGTTTAAAATCCTTGTAAGTACAGCTTTCTGAATTAACTTTGTCTTCAGCCTTGACTACCGTTGATATGAGAATAGTCATCAACAAAGCGACGGCGAATGCAGCTAACTTTACCCAATGGTTCATAAATTTTTAGATACCTTTTGTGCCGTCCGTAAAATCTGCCCAGCTAAAATAGCTGCACCAAAACCATTATCAATATTTACCACACCCACCCCCGCAGCACAAGAGTTGAGCATTGTCAAGAGGGGGGCGAGGCCGCCGAAACTCGCACCGTAACCGATACTGGTAGGAACCGCAATTACCGGACAATCTGCCAAACCTGCAACTACGCTGGGTAAAGCGCCTTCCATCCCCGCCACAACGATTAACACGTTGGAAGAGGCAATAACGTGGCGGTTTGCCAGCAAGCGGTGAATTCCGGCAACTCCCACATCCCAGAGGCGTTGTACCCGGAAACCGGATAATTCTGCCGTCACCGCCGCTTCTTCGGCGACAGGCAAATCCGCAGTCCCCGCCGAGAGGATACCGATATTGCCTGGGTATTGAGGTTGTAAGGCAGCGGGGACGGTAGCGCAAATTCGGGCAGTGGGGTAGTAGTAGAGTTGGGGTAGTTTTTCCTGAACTTGGACATAGACATCCGGTTCAATTCGGGTCGCCATTACTACCGGATGACGCGGGCGCATCGTTTGGAAAATTTGCACAATTTGATCTGGTGTTTTACCGGGCCCCCAAATTGCTTCTGGGAATCCGGTACGCAAGGCGCGGTGATTGTCAATTTTGGCAAAATCGCCGACGGGTTCAATGGCGAAATGCTTGAGCTTTTCTAATGCCA
>DNGJ01000201.1 GCA_003486305.1 Cyanobacteria bacterium UBA11371 | reverse complement strand
ATGGCGTGTAAGGGCGTTCGCGCAGCGTGCCGGAGGCATTAGCAAATGCGATGAAATATTTTAGATTTACCGACAACATAACAGCGCAAATGCGATAGCCCCTACTAATGGCTAATGGAAAGAACAATGCTATATTACTGCGCTGCTCAAGATCGCGATTAGCTATTAACTATTAGCCATTAGCAAAAGGAGATAAATATCAATGCCAAAACTGCCAAAATGGCTATTAGGAGGCTTGCCAATTGCCTGTGCGCTGGGATTTCAAATCTTTCTAAATTCTCAAGCGATCGCAGTACAATTAGTTGGGCGTGCTGTGTTACCCGCCAGTACGTTTGCCCCTGGACCAACTTCAGCCCAATTAATTTCTGGCTCTCCCAATGGTATAGCAGTTCCCTTCATTAACAAGCAACCCGTACAGGGATTTTCTGCTGTTTTACCAGGATCTAAACCGGGTACTTTTTTAGTCATGGCAGATAACGGTTTTGGGAGCAAAGGAAACTCTCCCGATTTCCTATTGCGCTTCTATGCCGTACAACCTGATTTTACCACGGGTCAGGTTTTTCCAGTTAATCTTAAAACCGGAGAAAGGCTCTCTAGTTTCACCAGCGAAAGCTTTTTCCAACTAAACGATAAAGCAGGCAAAATTAACTTTCCCATTGTCGCAGAGCGGGAAATTTATCCAGGTAGTATAACTGCCGCAAATCCCAAAGGTATCGTTGTAGCTCCGGCGATCAAATCCGGTCGCTTACTAACAGGAGGCGACTTGGATTTAGAATCATTCCGCCGCGCGAGTGACAATACTTACTGGTTTGGAGATGAATTTGGCCCATTTTTAGTCCACGTCGATGCTAACGGGCGGGTAATTGATGCACCAATTCCTTTACCAAATTTTCTCGGTTTGGGCGACAAATCTTTAGTCCAATCTCCGGATAATCCCAATTTAAAGGGTACTGCAAACCTGCCAAGTTCGAGAGGATTTGAAGGCATGGCGCTTAATACCAGCGGGACTAAGCTTTATGCGATGCTGGAAGGGGCGCTAGTGCCAGATCAAGAGCGCGATCGCTTGTTAATTAACCAATTCGATTTGGCAACCAAGCAATATACGGGAAAGACTTTTTTATATCGGTTGGAAAGTCCAAATTATTTGATTGGGGATTTAACTGCAATCGATGAAAACGAATTTCTAGTCATCGAACGCGACAGCAAACAAGGCGATCCAAATAACCCAGCTTTCACCGATCCGGCTTCTTTCAAACGCATCTACAAAATAAACATTAATAAATTGGACAGCCACGGATTTGTCCAAAAAGAATTGCTGGTTGATTTGCTAAATATTCCCGACCCCAATGGCATTGGTGGAAATGGCACAACCAAAAACAGGTTTACTTTCCCCTTCGTAACAATTGAGAATATATTGCCGATTGATAACCAAACTCTACTGGTGATTAATGACAATAACTATCCATTTAGTGTGGGTCGTACTCCCGGTCAAGCTGACAACACTGAATTTATTCTAATCAAACTCGATAAACCGCTGGCTCTTGCTAATTATAATGCCGCTTCTGTGGCTGAATATAGTAACGCAGCGATTTTAGGTTTGGTGGCTTTGGGAATGCTAATCGTACTCAAGCGTAAGCGAAGCAAAGAAACCGGGTTTCTCTAAAAAATTGTTTGTTTGGCGACAAGAGATATACGCTCCAAACCCGGTTTTTATGAGCAGATTAAACAAGACTAACACACGAGGAGGCCAGAAACCGGGTTTCTTTCCAGATCTCTAGTTCAAAATCGATCGTTGTTCTGAGAAACCCGGTTTCTTTGCGTAAGTCTTATTAAATTTATTTCGATTACCTATAGCGGATTGCTTGCTGAGTGAGGTACACCGAAGGAATGCGCGAACGGCAGCGTTAACGCTGCCGCTCGCGCATTCTCTCGCGATAACGCTTTCCCTCACAAGGGCTGCAAGCCGCTGTATATGTGTGGATCAAAAAGTTTTTGTGAAAGAGCTATCCTGAGATTGGAGCAACAGCAATAGCTCATGAAAGCAAAAATTTCTCGCCTCATCAAACGAGCAGGAAGTGCGATCGCGCTATTGGCGATCGCAAGTTGTACCGTAGCGCAAAACTCGCCCAACAGCCCCACTACAGCAGCTGCTGAGAATGTTGCCGCCGCCTTTGGCTTTCAAAAAACGACTGTGCTAAGCGGGCTAGAACATCCTTGGAGTATGGCATGGCTGCCCGACGGGGCGATGCTGATTACAGAACGACCGGGGCGGCTGCGTATCGTTCGCAATGGAACGCTAGTGCCGACGCCGATTTCAGGGGTTCCCCCAGTGTTAGCGGTGGGCCAAGGCGGGTTAATGGATGTTTCGCTGCATCCCCGCTTTGCTGAAAATCGCTTTGTTTATCTTACCTATTCCCACGGCACAATCGATGCGAACCGCACCCGCATCGCCCGTGCGACATTCGATGGCAAAGCGCTGCGGGACTTGCGAGTAATTTTTGAGGTTACTCAACCTAAACAAGGGGGACAGCACTTTGGATCGCGCATTCTCTGGCTACCCGACAATACCATGTTGGTGGCAATTGGCGATGGTGGTAACCCACCGCTGCGACTCGGCAGCGAGCTAATCCGCACGCAAGCTCAAAACCTCCGCAGTCGTCTCGGTAAGATTGTGCGCCTTGCGGACGATGGTTCTATACCCAGGAACAATCCTTTCGTAGCATCCGCGAATGCTGACCCCGCCGTGTGGAGTTACGGGCATCGTAACATCCAGGGACTCGCTTTCGATCCGGCAAGTAATCGGGTGTGGTCAACGGAACACGGGTCGCGCGGGGGAGATGAACTCAACATCCCCGCCGCCGGAAAAAATTATGGCTGGCCTGTGGTGACTCACAGTCGCGAATATACTGGGGGTGAAATTTCTAACTTGCGATCGCAACCGGGAATGGTAGACCCTAAACTGGTATGGACACCAGCGATCGCTCCTTCTGGTCTAACCTTCTACACAGGTTCCCGCTTCGCGCAATGGAAAGGCGATTTATTCGCCGGTGGGCTAGTATCGCGGGATGTCCGCCGTATCGACCTAGATGACAAAGGCAATGTCTTAAGCCAGCAGTCGATTAATATCGGTCAGCGCGTCCGAGATGTGCGAACTGGTCCCGATGGGCTATTGTACATCCTCACCGATGAATCCAATGGACAACTGATTCGCCTCGAACCACGCCCAGCCGGAAGCTAACTTAACCCAAGTTACCAGTTATCTCGTGCATAGCAGCTAATGGCTAATGGCTAATGGCTAATGGCTAATGGAGCGTAAAAATCCTATATTAGCTTTTCTTGCAATTAGCAATTAGCAATTAGCAATTAGCAACTTAAGTTAACTTGTAGTTATGTCAACCCAACTAACGCGATGGTGGCGCGAAAGTCTTCAACAGTTGACAGTTGACAGTTGACGCAAAGAAACCGGGTTTCACCTGAAAAATCGGTTATGAAACTCAAGATTGCTGAAAAAACCCGGTTTCCACACCAACAGCTGTGTGCCAGCAGCGTTAACGGTGCCCGCACACAGCTGTTGGTGTACCTCATGCGACTGCAATCCGCTATAAGATAGGATTGCCAGATCGGGAAGTTAATTTTTCCTTTCCCTGTAAAAGAGGGAAGCTAACGACCGATTTTTTCTGGTAAAAGTACATTTAGCCAAGAATAATATGATGTCCGCTAGCTTAGGTTGTGTATAATTTTTGTGCTGTAGGGGCGGGTTTTACCAGCCATTCTGTGGCATCACGAGATATGTTTTTAAACCCGCCCCGGAGGTGCAGCTACCAATGCTACCGGACATGATATAAATCCTAAAAAGCTGTTCCTTCAAGCTCTGAAGGATATAAGATCAAGCACAGCGTTAAACAATTCAATTCATGACTTTAGACAAACCCTTGGGTTCGGTTATTCAAGGTTCCCTCAGTGAGGGATTAGAAGTACGGCTACACCCGGATGTCTCGGTGGAAGAGATGCGCGTAGGTAAGTTTTTGATCGTCGAAGGCGCGCGATCGCGTTTTTTCTGTCTCCTTACTGATGTATCGTTAGGAACTTCCAGCAATCGTATTATTGCCAATCCACCCGACCCCAACGATGACTTGTTGCGCGAAGTTCTCGCCGGTAGCGGCACTTATGGCACGATCGAACTTTCTCCCATGTTGATGTTTACGCCTCACGAAGCGGGAGAGAATGGCAACGGCAATGGGCGTTACCCCCAGGCAGAGCCTGGGAACTCGGCATTCCCAGGCAGGAGCCTGGGAACGAGTCCAAAAAAATCCAATTTGGCATCTTTTGAAGCCCAAAGTAGTAGCAACAGCGAATTGCTGCCAGTTAAAACTATTCCCAGCCACTTTAGCCAAGTTTACGATGCCAGCGATCGCGACTTCCGCGCCGTTTTTGGCTGGGAAGATGACCCCCATCGTCGCAATTTCGCTATCGGTCAACCTTTGGATATGGATGTTCCTATTTGTATCGATTTAGACCGCTTTGTCGAACGCAGTAACGGTGTATTTGGTAAATCTGGGACGGGGAAATCTTTCCTGACTCGCCTATTGCTATCGGGGATTATCCGCAAGCAAGCCGCCGTCAATCTGATTTTTGACATGCACTCGGAATATGGCTGGGAAGCCGTCAGCGAAGGCAAGCAATTCAGTACCGTTAAAGGCTTGCGTCAGCTATTTCCCAACCAAGTGCAAGTTTATACCCTTGACCCCCAATCTACCAAGCGTCGCGGCGTCCGGGATGCCCACGAACTTTATCTCAGCTATGACCAGCTCGAAGTTGAAGATATCATGCTCGTGCGGCAAGAATTAAATCTTTCTGAAGCCAGCTTGGAAAATGCCATAATTCTGCGTAACGAGTTTGGCAAGCCTTGGATTACTCAGTTGCTGAGTATGACTAACGAGGAAATCCAGAACTTTTGCGACGAAAAGCGGGGTAACAAATCCTCGATTATGGCGCTGCAACGCAAACTCATGCGCTTGGACGAACTAAAATACATGCGAACTGCTTGTCCGCACAATTATATCGGTCAGATTTTGGAGTCTTTGGACGCCGGGAAACATGTGGTGATTGAATTTGGTTCCCAATCCAACATGCTGTCTTATATGCTGGCAACAAACGTGATATCTCGCCGCATCCACGCCAGCTACGTCAACAAAGCCGAGAAATTCTTGCAGTCAAAAAATCCATGCGATCGCCCGCGCCAACTCGTGATCACAATTGAAGAAGCCCACCGCTTCCTCGATTCTAGCGTTGTCCGCCAAACGATTTTCGGCACGATTGCCCGTGAAATGCGGAAATACTTCGTCACCCTGTTGGTAGTAGATCAGCGCCCTTCCGGAATTGACAACGAAGTCATGTCCCAAATCGGTACTCGCATTACCGCCCTACTCAACGACGAAAAAGACATCGACGCCATCTTTACCGGCGTCTCCGGCGCCGGTAGCCTGCGATCCGTTTTGGCTAAACTCGATTCTAAGCAACAAGCTTTAATTTTAGGTCACGCCGTCCCCATGCCCGTCGTCGTCCGAACTCGCCCCTACGACGAAAATTTCTATCGAGAAATCGGCGACACCCGCTGGGACGAAAAATCCGACGACGAAGTATTCGCCGCCGCCGAATCCGCCAAATCAGATTTAGGGTTTTAAGGCTATTGACAGAGGGGTTTTATTATGCTATGAATTACATTTTCTAGTAATGTCAATTCCACCCCATGACCAATTACCCATTACCAATTACCAAAAAGGTGGATCTCCCACCATGATTGAGTTTCAACAGATCGGCTATCCGTATAAATTACCTCTGGACGCCTTGGGATAACTGGTCGAAAATAGTAGTATTGAGAGCGACATCCCCAACTTTCTTAAGAAGACTTAAAACAAATCGGGATTACCGCTGCAATAGTTCAAAGTATATTTGGGAAATATTATACCTAAGGACGAACTTTTTATCTGTAGCATGGTCTAGATGTGTAGTATAGAATGAATTTAGGTAAAGTCATAGCGACTTCGAGTTGTGTGAGCGTACCGGAACTAGGCTTTACCCAGGATTGCGAATCTAAGCGCCGCCTTCCATAGAAACGATTCAACCGAGTTGAAATTTGAGGAGGGGAGAAACGGCAAGCAAAGCCTCCCGATCTCGACGCAGATCTGATGGAATGGGGAGGCAGTGCAACTACTACATCTATGGCGGGATGAATCGTTACA
>DNGJ01000054.1 GCA_003486305.1 Cyanobacteria bacterium UBA11371 | reverse complement strand
CAAACGAAGCCAAAAGGCTTTACCTTACACGAAAAGCAATCTGGTGTAATTGGTGGCTAGTTTCCACCTAAAAATATGACTATCACACTGCAAGATATCCGCAAGGCATCTGAGTTAATTTCTTCCCAAGTTGCTCATACTCCCTGCTCCTATTCGCGCAAGCTTTCTGAAATGATGGGAGCAAAGGTAATTCTAAAGTTTGAAAATCTGCAATTTGTCGGCGCATTTAAAGAACGCGGTGCTTTGGTAAAGCTGCTTTCCCTGACGCCAGAACAACGGCAGAAAGGTGCGATCGCTATGTCAGCAGGTAATCACGCTCAAGCAGTTGCATACCAAGCGCAGCGCTTAGGTATTCCAGCTGTAATTGTGATGCCCCACTTCACGCCAAATGCTAAAGTAGAGCGCACTCGTTCTTTTGGTGCTGAGGTAATTTTACATGGAGAAATTATCGACGAAACCTTTGGATTAGCCCAACAAATTGCCCAGGAAAGGCAGCTTTGTATCGTGCCTCCCTATGATGACGAAAAGATTATTACCGGACAAGGAACGATTGCGTTAGAAATGCTAGCAGCTTATCCTGACTTGCAGGTGCTGGTAGTGCCTGTAGGGGGTGGAGGATTGATTTCAGGAAATGCGATCGCAGCCAAAAGCCTCAATCCTAATATTAAGATCGTCGGCGTACAAACTGCCCGCTTTCCTTCTATGTTACAAGCCTTAGAAGGTAAACCAACTACCTGCGGCGGTTCAACAATTGCCGATGGCATTGCTATCAAAGCACCAGGAAAGCTAACGCTTCCGATTGTGGAAAAGTTAGTTGATAAAATCCTCCTGGTAGACGAAGGCGATATTGAAGAAAGCGTGCGCTTGCTGCTGGAATTAGAAAAAACAGTTGTAGAAGGAGCAGGTGCAGTTGGACTCGCTGCACTGCTTGTGCATCGCCAACTTTTTGTAGGACGAAAAGTTGGAGTTATTTTAAGCGGCGGCAATATTGACCTGTTAACCCTATCATCGATTATCCAGCGGAGTTTGGTTCGCTCTGGTCGTCTGGCGCGACTGTGCGTTCAAATCCGCGATGTTCCTGGCGCACTCTCCGAGGTGACGCGGTGCATTGGCGATGTGGGCGGGAATATTGTTGAACTTCACCATCAGCGTGCCTTCTCCAGCTTACCTTTGCAGTTAACAGAAGTAGAATTTGTGCTACAGACGCGCGGACTTCAGCATCTGCAACAAATTATCGACACGTTGATAGAGCGGGGTTTTCAATCTTCCTTAAAATGTGGTGTGTAGGTTTTTGCAATGCGTTCGCTTCTGACTATGTAGAGACGTTACATGTAACGTCTCTACGACGATTTGATGCCTTTCATCACCTATTTTATACCTAAAATAATGTTAAATCAAAAATTGGGAAGATGAAGATGGCGTCAAATGACCATCTCCTCACCATCACCAATCGATCTATAGCGGACATTGCTTGATCATATTGCGAATCACGTTGTCTTTTACCATCAGCAGCCGCGATGCTTGAATTAAGGTTTCTATCATCTGTTCGCGGCTCATGTTGTGGGCCGATTCTTCCATCAATCTGATTTGGAATTGTTGTTCCAGGGTTAATTCAAATGCAGTGCTGTCCATAATCATCCTCGCATGGCATATAGTTTTCAAAACCTCTTGTTTATTAGCTTAATCTGAGGCTTGCTTTGATCCCCTCTCCAAATAGAGCGATCTTGCAGTCTTTCTACTGACAGATGAGTCTAGAGCGATCGCATCCGCGCTACTAACCTGAACTTAAGATATAGTCCGTAGGTTAAAGAATGAAGAGTCAGGACATTTTGAACTTGCAGTGGTGTACGAGATCTACGAGGCGAATTGCGGGCGACAAATTGTGCAAACTACTCAATTTGTCAGTGAGGCAAGTTAAGTCCGTTTAAGTACGCACACTTCAAGCAGAAGCATCAGAGTGGGTAGATTTATCTAGGATCTGAGAAGTTTAACCCCAAAATTTTGGTAAAATCTACCTTAATTAAATTATAGCTCGCCAATAGCCGGAGTCAACAGTCCGCTGTGAACTGTTGCGGATAGGCGGAAACGAGATTACGAGCTATTTTAGTGGGAGAACCGATAAGCGAGAGTCTATGTCAGAATCTGTGCGCGATCGCTACTTTACCCTGATCGACGAAATCGTCCAAATGACGCTGAAAGGGAATATCCGCTCCAAACAGCAAGTGTATCAAATGCTGGCGAAAGAGATTGCGGCGGGGGAGGGGGAAATTTTTGAGCGGTGTTTGAGCGATCGCATGGCTGCGGCACAATCTGAAATAGACTTTCCCACAGATGAACTCAAGCAAGCAAAAGCGACTCGCAGCTTGCGGGCGATGAAAACGATTGAGGCAGAATACTCGCGCTATGAAGTTGATAATCGGGTATCTGCGGCGATTGTAGCGGCGACGAATGCGATCGCCAACGCCGAATCTAACCAACAACTTACCAATCTTTTGCACGCGATCGATCCCAATCAAGCTCAACCGTTAAATTTAGACCAAATCCAACAATTAGCCAAAGCATTACAAAAACAAGCCGAATCCGATCCGGAAGCCAAGCGAGATTTGCAACGGTTATCTTTTGGCCTCACAGAAGGTCTAAAATCTTGGCAGAAATTGCAAGAACATTTAGTCAGTTGGATGTACGAGCAAAATCGCAGCATCGGATTTGAAGGCGCACCAGAACAACGGGGTCCTTGGGGCTTATGGGCAAATCAAGTTAATAGTCCATTTCCTAAAGCATTATTTCACACTTTGGCGCTGAATCAATCCGTAGGTGAACTAGCAGCAAAACAACATCCAGAACTGAGTGTATTTGTAGAATTAGCGGTAATTTTACAATGCTTGCAACGGGGATTGGTGAATTGGTTCGATCAATTAGTTTACGACTCCAAAATTACGGAAAAGTTGTCTATTTCCACTTATTTGACATTTGCATTTATTTGGTCGCAATTAGCCAGTGGGTTCGGTTCGAGTTCTAACAATCAATTCGCCAACGGCTGCTTTCAAGTAACGCTACAAATCTTGCGAAACTTTTCCCAAAGGAATTACTTTCCCCTCTACGGTGGGATTTTTGCTTCTTTCAGCGGTAGTGCGTTGCGTTCGACATTAGATTATTTAGACGAACCACTGCGACGAGTGGAAGGCACTCAGGAGAAAGCGAGAATTCTCACATTACTGGGATATTCGATGGGGACAGTGGGGCGGTATAAAGAGGCGATATCCTTCCACGAACAGGCGTTGGAGATTGCGCGGAGGGAGAGCGATCGCATTTGCGAAATTGCCAACCTCAACCACATCAGCCGCATCCACGTGGCGCAAAAGAATTATCCCGAAGCCATCAACTACAGCCAACGCGCCTTAATTTTAAGCCGTCAGAGTGGCGATCGCTTAGGAGAAGCCAACGCCTTAGCAAATTTAGGCTACAGCGAAGTTATTCAAGCCCAACAATTAGAACGCGCCGAAGCAGAAGTTTACGAAAGCGCGATTAATTATCTCCAACAAGGATTGCAATTATCCGAACGATTGGGCGATAACTACGGTGCAGGTTTTGCTCTGCAACAAAGTAAAGCGCTTTGTTGCAGCAGCCTCGGCATTGCCCACATAGTTTTATCTCAGCCGCAAGTCGCAATTAACTATCTTGAATCTGGATTTGAAGCCGCGCAAAAATCAGGCGATTTATATCTGCAAGGGCTGAACTTGAGTTACTTAGCAGAAGCAAATTACAGCCTGCAACAAATCGAAAAAGCCATCTACATTGGCTGTTTGGGGATGTATTTATTAGAGCAAATAAACTCACCCCAATGGCGACAAACAGCCGGATTAATAACAATCTTGCGCGGACAAGTTGGGAATGAAGCATTCCGAAATATCCTGCAAAAATATCGACCTCAAATCATTGCTGTAATTGGCGTAGATGGCTACGATTACATCCCGCAATTGTTGGAAAAATACCAGTAGGGTGGGTTAGCGGATTAATCTTACTTGATAATTAATAACCTCACATCTTGGACTACGGGAGGTAGAACCTCCCGAATCTCGTTCCCTG
>DNGJ01000055.1 GCA_003486305.1 Cyanobacteria bacterium UBA11371 | reverse complement strand
TAGCAGCAGGGACAGGGTTAGCCCTATTCCGCCTGCTCAGACGCCTCGATCGGTTTGAGCGTATGTTCTGATTCAAGTTCTGTTTTTTTCAAATCGCGAAATTATGAAATGTCGCTTCACGGGTCTTTCTGACACCGGATTGGTACGTTCGGTGAACCAGGATGCTTATTGTATCGATCCGCAGGGGCGATTTTTTATTTTGGCGGATGGGATGGGCGGACACGCAGGCGGCGAGGAAGCGAGTGCCCTCGCCGCCCAAGTGATTCAATCTTATCTGGTTAAGCATTGGGATTCAGCTCAAAAATCCCCCGCGCTGTTAGAGGCAGCTTTTTGTCAAGCTAATCAGGCAATTATACAGGATCAGCAAGAGCATCCAGAACGCGCCGATATGGGCACCACTGCTGTGGTGCTGTTGTTTAGGGACTCGGAAGCACCTTGGTGCGGTCATGTGGGCGACTCGCGTCTCTACCGTTTGCGGGAATCCCAGTTAAAGCAAATTACTCAGGATCATACTTGGGTGGCTAAAGCGCTCAAAGCAGGCGTACTAAGTCAAGAACAAGCAAGCTTTCATCCTTGGCGGCACATGCTATCCCAATGTTTGGGACGCGAGGATTTAGCAGAAGTGGAAATTCAGCCAGTAGAGGTGCAAGCAGGCGATCGCTTCCTCCTGTGTAGCGACGGACTCACCGAAGAACTCTCGGATCGTGCGATCGCTGACCTCCTCGCCGCACCTTTGTGCGACAACGCTGCTCGCGCCCTCGTCCAAGCTGCAAAAGACAAGGGCGGTCGCGACAACATTACAGTTGTCATCGTAGCCATTGATGCGATCGCCACAGCTTAAACTAACCCCCACCCCCCCCAAAATCAGCCCAGGCTACACGGCGACGCCGCGAGTGCTTTGCCAAACTTCCCCTATTTTGCCAGTAGGCGATGTCAGATCGGTTACTCCACTCTCAACACCACCCCAACATTTTTAGCCGCATCCAGGTTAATTATTTAGGTATATATACTCATTCTGTTCGCTAAGAACATTTTTTTATTTGACAACTTGCTACAACTGTGGTTATTAACACCGGGAACTTCCGGAACCGACAATCCACCCGTGGATCTATTTAATATATCCACGAGGAGGTATGTGCAATTTGTCAAATAATTGTTATCTTTTTTAAAAAAGGTAGTGACAAATAAATTGACACATGCCAAACTACTGCCAAAGAGTATCTCTGGCAGTGCCAAAACAGACTATCACTCACTTAGGAGCTAGCCATGAACCAACCTATCGAACTCACCCTCGAACAACAATTCAACATCCGCTCGTTTGAAGCCCAGGTAGAACACATGAGCCTCGACCAAGCACAACAATTTTTAGTTCAGCTTTACAGGCAAATGGTTGTACGCGAAGCTACTTACAAGCATCTGCTGAAGCATCAATGGGGCATAGATCAAAGTCCTCGCTTTGAATAGAACCTCTCCCATGTCGCAGTGGGCGACCTCCTTCTCTTGCTCTGTTCCTTGGGGGAAACGAGCTGGGGTTGTTGGGGCGTCAACTCTCAGTCGCTCATGACACGACAGATGAGTTTATCTGTGTATGTCAGTCCATCAAGAATTGTGGATCTAGATCCTGTTAAATAATTATATCTTAATCATTTCTTTATTATTTAGAATTCTTATAAATCTCCATCTATGGGAATCAGAAGTCGCCGATCGATTCCTCAATCGGGCGAAATACATTAACTTATAGCCGAAGAATAATTATTCGAGTTTTTTGAGAATTTGCGGTTTGAGCTTATCCAACTCAGTTTTAAGCAGATCTTTGCTCATATTGGCTGAAGCGACTGAAATTAAAGACTGACTCGTCGTGACCCACTGTTGCAGCAGCTGGCATTGGGAAGGATCGATCGAAACCGTGATGACGTGGGAGCAAGGTTGAGGTCTAGAGTCCTCCAAAGCAAATAACAAAACCCGATAGCAACCGCTTTGCCCCAATACTCTTGCCATTTCTTGGCCTTGAGGAGTTTTCATATCCAAGTAACAGGGTAGCCACTTCGGGCCAGCATCACGGGTATAAAGTACCGTAATCCACAGCACCATCGGATGGGGCGACATTAAAAATAAAAATTGGTTGTAGCGCTTACAAACAAGGCGCTTTTGAATATCATCTTTTTTAAGCATCACCCAGAGGGTCGCCAAGTTCCCAGAGCTAGTGCGTAAAGGATGAGCAAAAACAATTTCCGCCGTTGGCTTATTCTTAGGCCAGGATTGGAGACGCATCATCCGCTCGATTTCTGAGTCCGAGAGCGGCTCCTGTGGTTTGGGTTCTGCAACAATAGGCACTTTGATCAGAGTTGATCCAATGCGCTCGCCTAATTGCCGACCCTTGCTAAAGCGTTGATCTAAAGGTTCCAACGCCTTGAGGATATCGCCTACAGTTTGGGGTCGCTCTTGGGGCTTTTTTGCCAGACAACTCATCACCAAATTTTCCAGCGCCTTCGGCAGTTTCAACTGAGGTCTAACTGACTCGAAACTGCGGGGTTGTTGGAAGTGATGAACTTTATACCAGCCGCCAAACGAGTGAGTTTCTGCCTGCAAAGGCATTTTGCCGGTGAGCATTTCAAACAGCATCACCCCCAGACTGTAAATATCCGAACGGGGGTCAAGTTCCTTACCCTCCATTTGTTCGGGAGAAGAATAGGCTAAAGTGCCCAAATAATAGTTGGTTTGCTCGCTATCTGTTTGGCGCAGCTTGGCAATGCCAAAATCGAGAACTTTAACTAATAGTCCCAGACTTGCATCTTGAACGACCAAAATGTTACTGGGTTTGATATCCCGATGGATAATCGGGCAAATTACACCCTCTTCGTTGGGAATGCCCTCGTGGGCGCACTGCAATCCCAAACAAATTTGGCGAGCGAGTTGCAAGAACTTGGGTAAAGGCAGCGCTCCGGCGCGAATGATGTCGCTGAGGCTTTCGCCCTGTAAGTATTCCATCACGTAGAATGGAGTGCCTTGGTCGTCCACGCCATAGTCCGTGACTCTAACAATGTGGAGACTTCTTTGACCTAATAGGGCACAGGTTCTAGCTTCCTGAACAAAGCGCTCCCGCAACCGCAGCTTTTCATTTTGAATCGTTAGAGAGAGGAACTTTACGGCAACGGGTACCCCTCCTAAGAGAGTATCTTTGGCTCGGTAAACCCGTCCCATTGCGCCTGACCCTATCAACTCCACCAGCTGATAGCGATTATCGAGTAAGCGTCCATTATTTGTATCGGTCATGTTAATAAAGCTCCGCTACCGTGGAGCATAAATCAAATGTGATGGGGAAAAATCCACACCCTGCCCCAGATGAACAAGACTGACGCGGACAGCCACGCCAAAGAGGTAAAAAGCCAACTGGCTGATGATGCCACCCCTGTCTTTGCTGCACCCACTCAAAGCCAGTGAGGGACACCCAACCTCCTCTTCACAATTTAACCGATCCCTTTGCCTCAACCCTGTGCCTTATCGATGTGTAGCATCGCCAAAGGAAATTGCTATAACCTTTAGCCGCACCTTTGAAGCTGATAGCGAATCGGTTCGTTGTACTTGTTTTAGCCAAACCCCATTCCTAGCTGCAACAGATTAGAACGAATAACACTATCTACAATCGAGCATAATGTTATTCCGGCTGACGCTCTAGGGTTGCTTCCATCATACTGGTGAGGTAATGACCTGCCAGAATGCTGCTGCTGAGGTAATATTTGTTTTCATCGATCTGGTGCATGGTTTCAAAGCCACTGCGACGTTGGCGGTCGTTTAACACCCAGTAGCGCTGCACAATTGTTTCAGGCGCAATCCACCCCTCACCTTCCACGCGACCCAGTAAACTATGTTGCAGCACAAAAGTATACTGGAGTTCCCCAGCATCTAGACGCCCTCGATATTGGAAGGCTATTTCCTCGCGATCGCTCTCGGGAAACATCAACTTGGTCACCATCGTGAACCAGCTATCCCTACCCCACGCCACCAAGGTTAGCCCTCTAACAGCAATGGGCATTTCGTTGCGCTCTAGCCAACTACCCTGCAATCTCCAACGCCCAGCCTCCAATAAAAAGCTATGAGCCACCGCTCTATTCCTTGCTTGATTTGCGTCACTCTGCCGAAGCAGAGTCTATGCTATCATGCGGCGGTTGGTCAGCCGCAAGGTGAATTTCCCCTAGAAGCGCCAACTTGCTGGCGCCGGTTACCTGGGGAAGATTACCGGGGATACCTAAATGCCGCCAATAGGCTAGAACCGCAAACGCGATCGCTTCTTTATAATCTGCATTTAATCCGACTTCATCGGTGGTCATGACTGGAATTGGTAATGGGTAATTGGTAATTGGTAATTGGGTAGATGCAAAAGCTGGCGATAGATAAACCTGCAATCGCTGTTTTAGATAAAGATTGCGACTGCCGCCGCCACACAATAGCACCCGATCTGGCATTTTGGGTAAGAATGTACGATAGCTGTGAACGATTGAAGCTACGGTTAGTTCGGTCAGGGTGGCTAACAAGTCAGCGGAACTTAAATCGTAAGGTTCTGCATCTGCCAGACACTGCTGAAAAAAGTCTACTCCAAATAACTCGCGCCCTGTAGATTTGGGCGGGGGTAGCATAAAAAAGTCATGGCTGAGCCACTTTTCTACTAATGCTTGACACGGTGTGCCGCTAGCAGCCCAATTGCCATCTTGGTCGTAAGTTTTTGTACCGCCGGATAAATGCTGCACTGCTAAATCTAGGAGTGTATTTCCAGGGCCGGTATCCCATCCTTGGATTTTATCTTCCCACTGCGGGGATTGACGCGAAGGTAAATATGTGGTATTACCGATGCCGCCGATATTCTGAACGCAACGAGATTCTTGGGGATGGCTGAGCAGATAGGCATCTATTTTAGATACGAGGGGCGCACCCTGTCCGCCTGCGGCAATGTCGGCGACGCGAAAATTACTGATGGTGGTAATATTTGTCAGATGGGCAATTAAGCAGCCTCGTCCTAGTTGTAGGCTGTATCCCACCTGCCCCCCTGCCCACCTGCCCACCTGCACCTCTGGTGGTCGATGGTAAACTGTTTGACCGTGACTGCCGATGAGTTGGGCTGTTGGATGACCTGTTTGGATGGCTTGGGCAGCTTGGGCGAAAGTTTTGGCGATCGCATCATCTAATTGAGCTAATTCTGCCATTGAAAGCGCCGCCCCAGCACAGACGGCTAAAATTTGCTCTCGTAAAGCTTCTGGGTAAGGGTAAGTTTCCCCCGCCAACAGTTCAACTTTTAAATCGACATCACTACCGGAAATTTCAACCATTGCGGCATCAATGCCATCGACTGAGGTGCCGCTGATTAAACCAATTACGCGCATTGCCATAAATAGACTGCAAAAATAGCATCGGACGGGCGTAACTGCCCATCCCACAAGATGCCCATCCCACAGGATACATTTTTTCTGGTGCGGTATGCCAAAGAAACCGGGTTTCTCTGAAAAATCTGCGAGCAAAAAACTAGAGATCGTAGCCAGAAACCCGGTTTCTAAAAGGTGCCCATCCCAGAGGATAGATTTTTTCTGGTGCGGTATGCCAAAGAAACCGGGTTTCTCTGAAAAATCTGCGAGCAAAAAACTAGAGATCGCAGCCATTAATTCCAGAAATTTCGCCAGCCATAGTATTGATTCCTTACAATCGAACCAATCGAGTTATTACACCGCCATAAGAACTTTTCTGGTCATGGGTCGTTGGTCATGACCGCTGACTGATGACCTATTATATTTAGTTCTCAGCTAACCTGGGAAAAATTATGCAAACTTCTTTAAACCAGGATCGGCTTTGGGTCAGCAGGACTACGCAAAGAAACCCGGTTTCTCAGAACGCCCATGCGATCGCTTACCATTGTTAAAAGTTCCCGCTGTCGATTTTCTGCTGCTAAGGCAGCTTCTCTATGTTTCTGGTGGCTCTCTGGTAAAATTTATCCAAAATTAGCGTCGCCCAATCGTTTTTTAGGTTTCAGACAATAATTTCTCTCCCCTAGTCTTTATGCCCTAAGCTAGATGCCAGATTACAGACTTGAGCCTAGCCAAAAAAACTGGTGTAATATGGCAAGATGAGCAACATGAAAATCTGCGACTAAAGCCGATGGGTAAAAAAACTTGTTTGTGGATTAATTTACTAGCTTTCGCTGTCACCAGTCTGAGTTTGGCAACGTCGCCTCAAGCACTGGCGTCGCCAAATTTGGAGAATATTCAAAAAAATCAAGCGCCTGTTCCCAGCAATGGTTCGCGCCCAGAAAACCAAGAGCAAGCATTGGGTTATTATCGCCAAGGGGTGACGTTCCAGCAGCAAGGACAGTTAGAAGCTGCGATCGCTCAATACCAAGAAGCGATTCGTCTCAATCCTAATATGGCAGAAGCATACCTAAATATGGGAGCAGCTTTGGCAGGTATTGGCAAGCAATCAGAAGCGATCGCCGCCTATCAACAAGCTATTCGCTACAATCCCAATCTGGCAGAAGCTCATCATAACTTGGGCAATGCTTTTGCTCAACAAGGCAAGCTAAGAGAAGCGACGCAAGAATATACTCAAGCAATTCGGATTAATCCCAATTACGCCAAAGCTCACTATAATTTGGGCAACGTCCTGGCTAGACAAGGCGAGCGACAACAAGCAATGGCGCAGTGGCGCGAAGCAATCCGCGTTAATCCCGAATTTGCCGAAGCTTATGCCAATCTAGGCGTTACTTTGACTCGCCAAGGTCAACGACGGGAAGCTGTAGAAATATTGAAAAAAGCTAGAGATTTATTCAAAGCTCAAGGTAAGAGCGACCAAGCTGAGCAAATTGATCGCATCCTGCAACGTATCGAACGCGGTTCAACGGTGATAACTTAAAAACAATGCCGGAGTCAGCTTACCCAGCAAGTGCGTTGGTGACTCCGGCAATATTTTTTTTCCAAAAAACTTGATGCTGGTTTTGGCGATCGCACTCTGTTATGATTACTCGCCCGCAGTTTGCTTACGCAGCTTACCACTCGCCAAAGCTAAACCAATACCTGCTAAACCAAGGATAGTTGTAGGTTCGGGAACTGATTGTTCCGGACCAAAGGATGAGCGAGCGATGCGGAATGCAACAGTTTGACCACCTTGGAAGCGGCTGCTATCGTAACCTACGCTTCGCAATTGAGCCAGCGTCTGCGTTTCAATTCCGGAAAGGAATGTCCCAGACCCAATCACATTAAAACCAGTTGGATCGAAATAGGTACGACCTTGCTCGCTAGATAAACTACCAAAGAAATTCCCGGCAGTCGTTGCAGTTGGACGCTGATTTCTCAGGTAGCCATCGATGGTCGCCTGAGAGCTGACGTGATATCCCCCTACACTCGTAGCCGTTACATTACCGTAAAGACCTACCTGAGCCACTCCTGAGCTGTTGTTGGGAGCAAAGCGAACGCCGAATAGATTGCCGTTAGCCGTCGCTAAGTTGGAACCAGTGGTGTTGATTAACAAATCGCCATAACCGATGCCTCTACCTGCACCTGCATTCAACCCCATGTCGTGGGCGTTAATCGCGAAATAAACGTGAGTGGCATCTTGCATGAAACCCATGCCATAGAATTCATAGTGATTCCCACCATAAGCATCTCCTCTGGCATCATTAACGTACTGCCACTGACTGCTGGAACTGTTGCCCAATACCATTGCCATCATGTCGTTGTTGCACTCCATACCGATGGAAAGGGTAGAGCGGCTCAAACTTAAAGCATTGGCGTTCCCTGTCATCGAGATTAGACCAGCGACAGTAGCAGTTGCACCGAAGAGAGCTTTGAGTAAAGAGGATTTCATGGTATCTTTTGCTTCCTTTTGTTTCAGTCCGTTTTTCCGTTCCTGGTTCCAAGCATAGGAAACGGAATGTAAAGAAACAAAGGGTAAATCCACTTCAATTTATAAATTTAGCGTTGAGATTTTCTTGTGTATTTTCCGAAGTTATTCGGTATATTTTTTGATTAACTAACCCCGTATAAGTTCGGCATCTGTAGGGTACGGATGCAGGCGCTGTATGAGTGAAAGAATGGTGGCTATTGCTTGCGGCAAGCGATCGCCAAGCCAATCGCTGCTAAAGTGATAATGCTCGAAGGTTCGGGTACGGAAGCGGTTCTACTGAGTGCTGACTTATTAAACTTAAACGCGATCGTGTGCGCGCCAGCAAGCTTTGTAGCATCGTAGCCGGTAGCGATTAACTGTGGCGTCACGTCGCTGTTGGCGAGGAAAGTAATATCTGTGAGAAAATTGCCTCTAGCGATCGCATTCAAATTAAACTTCGGATCGTTTCCTACTAAGTAGTTACGCGATAAATCTCCATAACCCACCGTACCACGTAGCCACGTGACTGAATTCTCATATCCTGATAACCCACCAGCAGCAGTCGTATAGCCATTTTTGATATCGGTAACAGTTTTAGCTTGAACGCCTCCGTAAACACCGAGTCTTGATACCCCAGAAGCATTCACATCAGCAAAGCGAATACCGAACAAATCGCCGCTATTCATCGCTGAGCTAAAGTCTTGACCAGAAAGGTTGAAAAATAAATCCCCCCATCCAATTTGGAAAGATGCTACACTCGCTTCTGGATTTCCTGTCAAAGGCATATTCCCGTTAAGAACTACGATAATGCTGTCGGCAGTTTCTTTAACAGCCATGCCGAAAATATCATAAGGATTTCTCTTCCCAAAAGCAGCACCAATTCCCCAGATACCATTCACTCCATCCGAATTGGAATCAAATGCATATTGCCAGCCATTAATAGTAGAATTTTGCCCTATAACAAGGCCGACGCCATCGTTGAGACACTCTAGAAATGTACTAAATGTAGTCCCCCGGTTTAAACTAGCGGCATTAGCAGCTTGTCCGGTTACAAAAATAATACCGAGAGAACCTGCCACAATCTTGAGTAAATTTAATATTTTTCCAGCCATCATTGCTTTTTGCACCCTGATTTTCTCTTCGTCTTACACTTATTATCCCGCAGAGCTTGTCAAAACTTGCGAAAGTCGAACCATGATGCCGTAATTTTTAATGAGTCTAATTATGTTGTAGGGGCGGGTTTTACCAATCACTCCGTGGAACCACGAGATATTTCGTTAAACCCGCCCCTAGCAGCCAAGAATAAATAAACCCTTCCTTAGCTTTCGCTACCGATACAACCGGACATGATATCACCGCCCCGTCAACAACTTTTTCCAGCTATACTGGGAAACGTAGAGTGGATATCCATTGGATAGCCGTATGAAAAGAATCAAGCAATATCGAATCAGATTGACCGAAGAAGAAGACGATTTGTTAAAGCAAAAAGCGAAAAGTTTGGGAACTAGCGTAGCCGATGTTATCCGCATGGGAATTAATTACCAAATTGATGACTTAAGGGGACGCAAAGAGATAGAGTTACGAAACAATTCAGAGTTTATCAAAAACTGGGAAAAAAGTTTTGAACCATCGCTTTTCGAGCGGTTTGAACGAGGAATGCAACACAGGTTGCAAATTGTCTATTTAAGTATTTTGAACGAGTACAAAGGCTCTGTTTGTTACGCCGATGGAAGGTTTGAGGTTGTCTCCAGCATTAATGAATTTGAAGAAAGTAGCGAGCCACTTCCCGTTGTAGAAGAGGCACAACCTGAAATTGTATCTGAAGAGACAGTAAAAGTGGAAATTTGTCAATCTTTGAACAGGTTTTTAGGCGGTGAATGGACTGGCGATGAATGGATCGTGCAAATCTTTCTATCTGGTTTAAAAGTTGATTTGCCATGTAGTATTTAGAATTGATCCTGCTGAACCTGGAGGCGGAGCCTCCGGATCTAGTTCCCAGGCTGAGCCTGGGAACTAGATGGGAGAGGCTCCGCCTCTAATCCACCTACATAAAATTCAGCGGGTCAACATCAATTGTTAAGCTAACTCCATCGGGACACAATTCTCGCAAAACAGTTAAATCGGGTAATTCGACGTTAACGTCAGGTGGAAACTTGATTAAAATTTGCCATCGATATCGATTTGCCACTCGCATAATACTAGCAGGTGCTGGCCCTAAAATTTCGTAACTTGCTGCGTTTTCTTCTACTGGACGCAAATGAGCGGCTAGCATTAAAGCAGTATTTTCAACTTCAACTTCATCTAAACTGCTCAAGCGCAATAAAATTAAACGCCCATAAGGCGGATAATTTAATGCGGCTCGCTGCTGCAATTCTGATCGGGTAAAAGATTCATAGGCGTGATGCTGCGCCGCTTGAATGACTGGATGTTCTGGTGTATAAGTTTGCAGAATTGCTCGCCCAGGGTCATCGCCCCGCCCCGCTCGACCTGCGACTTGAGTTAAAGTTTGAAATGCCCGTTCTGATGCGCGGTAATCTGATAAATGCAACAGTCCATCAGCCGCTACAACGCCTACTAAAGTAAC
>DNGJ01000056.1:671-9936 GCA_003486305.1 Cyanobacteria bacterium UBA11371 | reverse complement strand
AGAAATCTGGTTAAACCCGCCCCTACTCGTTAAACCCCCCTTTTGCAACTATTTTGTTGGAAATCGGTTTGAGAGAGGAAGTAAAAATGAACACACAAAACAGTGAAGTCAAACAAATTGCGACGCAAATTTTAGCTGGAATGCTTGCCAATCCCCACATTTATGCCAGCGTCAGCGATGAGAAAGGCAGAGGACAGCAAGAGCAGGATCTGATTGTGGTAGCAATTGAGATGGCTCAAAGTTTAATTGAACGGGTCGAGAAAATGTAGCGCCCGGGGAGGAACCAACGGATAAACTCGAAGTAAACTGCCGGTGCGGGAAGATAAATGCTCCTGAGATAATGTCAAATTATTGACATGGAAAAACGGCGGCAATTACCGGCGATGAACTGGCACGATTTTTTACTCAAAAACCGACCTTTTGCAAAAATTTATGGGTGATTAAAACTACTCAGGCTAAGATTTAGGTAGATTGACCCAGGCTGCATCAGCTTTTCTGCGGTCACGCCTCAACAAAAGAGCTAAGTGACCTGATAAATAAAACCACTATGGATGCTTTCCAAGAGCCTAATAAAACCGCCCCAAGTAACAAGTTAAACAAGTCAAAACAAAATCTTCAGTTGGCTCAAGAAAAAATTTATAGCTTTTTCTTGGAAATTGTTCATAGCTGGGAACCAGAAACGGTTTTATTAGAATTTAAACATTTATTTTTGGAGCCGGTTAAAGCAGCTTCTTCCTCATCGCTTCATGCAATTTACGAAATCATTTTTTTTGATGACGAGCAAGAATTTAGAAACACGATTAAAAGAACTTGTTATATTTTAATCAATAACTGGTGGGCGGCGAGGCAGTACCATACCATCCAAAAATTAATTCGCCTATTCTCAGAAACCAAACCCGTCGAAATTATTGCATCTTTACCCCTCAACCATCTCAATACCTGGATTCAAAATTTTATTAACAGTAAAGATTACGAAGAACTCAAATTATTTGCTTCGGCGTTTGAAAATCGTCAAAAAGGCTATTGGAGTCATCGCTATACTTCTTATCTATTGGCGGCGCAATATGTAGATCTAAAAAATCCCATCGAACAGCGGGAAGCTGCTAAGGAATTAGCCAAGCATCTCAAAGAAAAGTTTAAGCACGATCTGGCGATGTACACGGCTCACTCTCAGTCTGCTACTGTCAAGGATAGCGAACTCAAAAACCCGACGCGCTTGGGAGACGAAGCGTTGCGTCTGATCAAAAGAATTGTCGCCAAACGCGGCTTGTTCAGCTATTCTAACTTGGCAAATATTTTCACCAATCAAAATCAGCATGTCAGTTATAAGCAGTTTAAAAAAAATCTGCAAATATATATTTTTTATTCGCTTTATATAAGCAACAAAGAATTTATCAAAACTTTGAAAGCTGAGTTAGCCAAAAAAATAGACCGTCTCTATGAAGAGCGGGAAGAAGACACTGTCAGCAACGAACTAATCCTGAGAACTTGTAACCAGGTGATAGAATGCTTAACCACAGAAAATCAGCAGGAACCTTCGTTGTTGTTCGTTTTACTCATATCTCAAAGCGAAACGCTGACTTTAGCGATTATTCTGCTCAAGATTGTGCTTTTTTGCAAAAATGTTCGCGCCAATTTAGAAGCGCGGATTGCTAATTTAATTCAATATTATGAAAAGTTACCCGAAGAAGACTGCTGGGGCGTCATTCATTTTTTGGAAGTGTTAAATCTGGTTTTTACAGTTTATACGGAAGATGTAGAATACAATTTAGTCAATATCAAAAAGAATTCAAACGACGAGTCAGCGAGTGACGATTTGGATGCTTATCGAGTGTTTTCGCAACTTAAATGCGATTTAAACCTCAAGGGTGCTAACCTCAGCGGTACCGACTTACACGGTGCTGACTTGAGCGGTGTTAACCTCAGCAGTGCGAACCTCAGCGGCGCGAACCTGACTCATGCCGATTTAAGCAATGCCAAGCTCAGCAGTGCGGATATAAGCAAAGCGACGCTCAACAGTGCAGAATTGATCGCAGCGGATTTAAACCATGCTAATCTCAGCGGTGCGAGCCTGCGCGGTGCCGATCTGCGCCGGACTAACCTGAGCAATGCTAACTTGAGCAATACTAACTTGATCGTGGTGAAATTGCGTATGGCTGACTTACGCCGTGCGAACCTTAAGGGTGCTAATCTGGGTGCGGCTAACTTGAACGGTGCTAACTTAAGTGAGGCTTGTCTGAATTTAACTCACCTACGCCATGCGGACTTGAGCGGTGCAGACTTGAGCGGGGCTGACTTGAGCAATGCGGACTTGAGCAATGCCGACTTGAGCGGGGCGAACTTGAGCAATGCCGACTTGAGCAATGCAAACCTGCGCCATGCTACCTTGATGAACGCTAACTTTCGCAATGCTAACTTGAACGGTGCGGACATGGGGCGCGTTGATTTGACCAATGCGGATTTGAGCGAAACCGACTTGAGCCGCGTCAGAGTAGAATATGCGCGATTTCATCGCAATTTAGGACTTTCTGAGCAAACAAAGCAGAGCTTGAAGCAGCGGAGAGCTGCGATCGAGGATGATTTGCCCAGAAGCGAGTCATCTTGGGAAGATAGGTTAAGCATAAGCGACTTGGAGATCTAAGTGCTTTTAAACCCCTTAAACCCATTTTGATTTGAAACTGCTACAAATGAATAGCTGGTCAGTTGCACATAAGTTCGATTTTTTCCATCCTGTCCGGTGAAATGCGATCGCGGATTATCTACAACAAGACTAATTGCTTAAATATTTTTCTATACTAAAATCTATTATGATTGAAATTCCCGGCTATCAGGTTATATCCCAAATTTACGAAAGTGCCAACTCGCAAGTTTATCGGGGCATCCGCGAGACAGACAATCGTTCGGTAATTGTCAAGATACTTAAGGAAGATTTTCCCACAGTAGGGGAACTGACTCGGTATAAGCAGGAATATGAAATCCTCCGCCAGCTGAAGTCGGACGGTATTATCAAGGCTTATAGCTTAGAAAGCTATCAGAGAACATTAGCGATTATTTTAGAGGATTTCGGCGGCTCATCGTTAAAAACCTTGATGCGCGATCGCAAGTTTGCCCTGTCTGAATTGCTATTCATTGCGATTGAAATCGTCGAGAGTTTAGACCGCATCCACGCGGCTAATATTATTCACAAAGATATCAACCCATCGAATATTGTTTATAATCCGGCTACCCAACAACTGAAAATTATAGACTTTGGTATTGCAACGGTTTTAACCCGATCTCAAACTACTCTCAAAAATCCTACGGTTTTAGAAGGCACTCTTCCTTATATATCGCCAGAGCAAACTGGAAGAATGAACCGCTCTGTGGATTATCGCACTGATTTTTACTCGCTTGGGGTCACTTTTTATGAAATGTTCGGCGGCGCTTTGCCGTTTGAGACTTTAGATCCGATCGAGTTAGTACACTGTCACATTGCTAGACAGCCTTTACCCCTGGATAAAATTAATCCAGAAATTCCGCAAGCTCTTGCGGGCATCATCATGAAATTGTTAGCGAAGAATGCCGAAGATCGATACCAAAGTGCCTGGGGAATTAAAGCCGATTTAGTGCTGGCGTTGATGCAGTTAGAATCCACTGGCGTTATTGAATGCATCTTTCCCGGCGAACATGACATTTCTGATAAGTTTCAAATCAGCCAAAAACTTTACGGCAGAGAGCGAGAAATTAAAACGTTAACAGCAGCAGTTGAAAGAGTATCAGCGTCTCTACAATCCAAAAGTTCAAATCCAAAATCTCAAATAGAGATGATGCTAGTGACGGGTGCTGCTGGGGTTGGTAAATCAGCACTGGTGCAAGAAATTTGTAAATCTGTTACCCAAGGTTCCGGTTATTTTATTAGTGGTAAATTTGACCAATTGCAGCGGAATATTCCTTACACTGCTATCATCAGCGCTTTTCAGGAATTGGTGCGACAACTGTTAACTGAAAGTGCAGCTTCACTTGAGCAATGGCGCGAAAAATTTTTAGCAGTTTTGGGGAACAGCGGTCAAGTAATAATTAATGTGATTCCGGAAATAGAATTGATTATTGGCAAGCAGCCAGCCTTGCCGGAGTTAGAATCCATCGAGTCGCAAAATCGGTTTTATTTAATTTTTCAAAATTTTATCCGTTTGTTTGAGTCACAAAACCAGTTTTTGGTTATATTTCTAGATGATTTGCAATGGGCAGATCCCGCTTCTCTCAAATTACTTCGATTGATAATGACAGGTGAAGTAGGCGGTTCATTAGGTTTTGCCCGCCCTCAACACTTGTTGTTGATTGGGGCGTATCGGGAGAACGAAGTTGACCAGAATCATCCTTTGATAGCGACGATAGAGGCGATCCAGAAAGAAGGAGTAGCTGTTAGCCAAATCGATTTAGCACCCTTAGAAATAGATGCGATCGCTCAACTAATTGCCGACACGTTACGCCGCGATCTTAACTCGGTCAAACCTTTAGCAAAATTGGTGATGCAAAAAACCGGGGGCAATACTTTTTTTGTCAAGGAATTTTTGTATAATTTATATGCAAATAATTTAATATTTTTTGATTGGGATAGCTTAAGTTGGCGATGGGATATAGAACGGATTGAAGCGATGGGTATTACCGATAATGTGGTAGAATTAACCATCGAAAAATTGAAGCAACTTCCCGCATCAACTCAGCGGGTTTTACAGTTAGCGGCTTGTGTCGGTGCTAATTTCGATTTAAACACCCTGTGTATAATTTGCGAACAATCTTCCAGGAGAGTTTTTGAGGATTTAAAAGTAGCGATTCAGGCGGGTTTAATTCTGCCTACGTCGGAATTAAACTCTGACCTGTTAATTCTAGAATATGCATTTTCCCACGATCGGGTGCAACAAGCAGCTTACGATTTGATCGAGATTGAGGAAAGACAAGCTGTTCACTTAAAAATTGGTCGCTTGTTGTTGGATAAGACTCAGCCAGAACAGTTAGCTGACGAGATATTTAAGATTGTCGATCATTTAAATAGTGGAGTTTTATATCTGTTAACTGAAACTGATGAAAATGCTGGGAGAAAAGATTTAGATGAACTCGCAGAACTAAATTTAATTGCCGGAAAAAGAGCAAATTCAGCTACGGCTTATAGGGCGGCGATCGCTTATCTCACATTAGCTAGATCTTTACTCCCAGAAAATGCTTGGGAAACCCAATACAATAAAACCTTAAATATTCATTTAGAAGCCCTAGAAGCTACCTACCTCAGCGGTGATTTTCACTCCTTGGAATCATTAGCAGAAACCGTGCTACAACAAGCTAAAACCCTGATCGACAAAGTAAAGGTTTATGAAATTAAAATCCAAGCCTATAAGGCACAAAACCAACTGCTTGAAGCGATCAAAATTGGACTGGAAGTATCCCAACAGTTAGGGGTAAGCTTACCCGAGTCTCCCACCCCTAAAGATATTGAAAAATTCCTGGCGCAAACTGCTGCCCTGATTCCTAAAACTGGTATAGATCGCTTAATTAACTTGCCCGAAATGACAGATATTTCTGTGCGGGCAGCTTTGGGTATTTTATCAAAAATAAATCCGGTTACCTATATCACCTCTCAACCCTTATTTTTGCTAGTTGTCCTAGCACAGGTGAATTTATCTATTCAACGTGGTAATGCTCCTGAATCAGCCATTGCTTATGCGAGTTACGGGCAAATTTTAAACGGGATTTTTCAAGAAATAGAATCCGCTTCTCAGTTGGGAAATTTAGCTTTAAATTTAGCTTCAAATTTTAATAATAAACCGATTAAAGCTAAAACCTTATTCATCGTCGCTACTTTCATTTTATATTTAAAAAAACATATCAAAGAAGCCGCCTCGTTATTATTAGAAGCTTACTTTTTGGGAATCGAAACCGGCAATTTCGATTTTGCCAGCTACAGTGCTAAAGAAAAATGTCAGTATGGCTATTGGATGGGGCAGCCATTGTCAGAATTAGAAGCAGAAATGGTCACCTACAGCCAGGTTCTAGATAATTTTAAGCAAAGCATTCCCTTGAAGAGCCTGCAAATCTTTCATCAAGCGGTTATTAACTTGCTCTTTAAAGCTGAAAATCCTTGTCGGTTATTGGGGGAAGCTTTCAATGAAGACGCATCCCTACCGCTGCTGATTCAATCTAATTACCGCACCGCAATTTACAACTTTTATTTAACGAAACTCATCCTCTGCTATTTGTTTGGCGAACAGGAAGAAGCGTTAAAAAATTCCGAACTAGCCCAACCGTATTTAGACGGAGTTACGGGCAATATGGTCGTAGCCGCGTTTTATTTCTACGATTCTCTGGCTAGACTAGCGGTGTATGCCGATGCGGATAAATCCCAGCAAGATACCCTGCTTAAACAAGTAGGAGAAAACCAGACAAAAATGCAAAAATGGGCGCAGCACGCCCCGATGAATTTTTTGCATAAATTTTATCTAGTTGAAGCGGAACGGCATCGAGTTTTAAAACAAAATGTTGAGGCGATGGAAAATTACGATCGCGCGATTTCCCTCGCTAAACAAAATGAGTACATTAATGAAGAAGCACTCGCCAATGAACTGGCAGCTAAATTCTATCAAGCTTGGGGTAAAGAAAAAATTGCCTCGGTTTACATGAACGATGCGCGCTACTGCTATTCCCTCTGGGGATGTCAAGCCAAAGTTAAGGACTTGGAAGAAAGTTATCCCCAATTGCTCACGCGCATCAGGGTGGAAAATACCAGGAGCGCTACGATTGTTTCAACCAGCAGTAAATCGAGCGAAATCTTGGATTTAGGCGCAGTAATGAAAGCTTCTCACGCCATAGCCGGTGAAATTGTCCTCGATAGCTTGTTAGCCAAAATGATCAAAATAATTATGGAAAATGCCGGGGCACAAAGGGGCTTTATTTTAAGCGAAAAAGCTGGGGAATGGGTGGTTGAAATCGCCGGACAGTTGGCGCACAAAGAAGTCATCGTCAGACGCTCTATTCCCATCTGCGCTCAGGGGTCAGATGCAGAAGCAGTAGATTGTGCTTACCTGCCCAACTCGATTATTAACTATGTAGCGCGGACTAAACAAGATGTTGTTTTAAACGATGCGGTTGAGGAAATTGCCTTTACTCAAGATAGCTATATTATCGCCAATCAACCTAAATCAGTTCTGTGTACGACGATCCAAAATCAAGGTCAACTCATCGGTATTCTTTATTTAGAAAATAATCTGACGACAGGGGCATTTACGCGCGATCGCTTATCGGTTATCCAATTATTATGCTCTCAAGCGGCGATTTCCCTGGAAAATGCCCGACTCTACGAGGAGTTAGAAAACTATTCCCAAACTTTGGAGGCGAAAGTCGAAGAAAGAACTCAGGAATTGCAACAAGAAATTATTGAACGCAAATTGCTGGAAGAAAAGCTGCACGCCTCGGAAAGTAAAATGCGAGCCGTGTTTGAAGCCATGACCGATATTGTACTGATCCTGGATGCCCAAGGAAATATAGAAGTCGTGCCGACGAATACGAGATCCTTTTATCCACCCGACATTGACATTATCAGTCATACAATCGAACCATTTTTTCTCGATGAAAATGCGGAAAATTGGTGGCAGCCAGTCCGACGGGTTTTAGAGACACAGCAGACGATTCATTTAGATTACTACCTACCGATTAAGGAGCGCCAAGTTTGGTTTACAGCTTGTATTTCGCCGGTTTCAAAAGATGCGGTTATTTGGGTGGCTCACGATATCAGCGATGTCTACCAAGAGCTTCGCCTACGCAAGCAAGCCGAGACAGCTTTGCGTAACAAAAATGACGAGTTAGTCCAGACGCTGCAAGAATTAAAAATCACTCAACAAGAACTGATTCAATCAGAAAAAATGGCAGCTTTGGGGCAACTTGTTGCCGGAGTTGCCCATGAAATTAATACCCCCTTGGGGGCGATTCGCTCATCGGTGGAGAATATTGCTAATTTCTTGGGGCAAAACCTTTTGGAGTTACCGGAATTTTTCCAATCTTTATCGCCAGAACGGCGGCAGGATTTCTTGCTATTACTGCAACATTCCAATCCTCAAACTACCCAGTTATCTACTAAAGAAAAACGCCAAGCAAAACGGGCATTAAATCGGCAACTGGAATCTTTCGCTATTGACAATGCCGACACGGTTGCCGATACGTTGGTTGACCTGGGTATTTACGACAATATTGAACCTTTTTTGCCCTTGCTGCAAAACCCAGAAAGCGGCAAAATTTTAAACAAAGCTTATCAATTGGGGACTTTACAAAAAAGCACCAATACTATCAAAACAGCCACAGACCGGGCTGCAAAAGTCGTGTTTGCATTGAAAAGCTATACCCATTGGGACGCTTCTGGAGAAAAGGTGCTGGCTAAAGTTACTGATGGAATTGAAACGATATTAACGCTTTATTACAACCAACTAAAACAGGGTGTGGAAGTAATCAGAAATTACGAAAAGGATTTGCCGGAAATCTTATGCTATCCCGATGAACTGAATCAAGTTTGGACGAATTTAATCCACAATGCTTTACAAGCGATGGGCAATAAGGGAATTTTAACTATTAATGCCAACCAGCAAGATAGTTGGATGCGGGTTAGCATTACCGATAGCGGTGCGGGAATTGCTCCAGAAATTATGTCGCGGATATTTGAGCCATTTTTTACCACAAAACCCCCAGGAGAAGGCAGCGGTTTGGGATTGGATATTGTGCGGAAAATTGTTGAGAAGCATCAAGGGAAAATTGAGGTGGAGTCGGTGCCTGGTAAAACGACTTTTACCGTATCGATTCCGATTTCTGGTTGATTGAGAAGTTTGAGAAACCCCAGATACCCGACTTGTTTAAGAAGTCGCGTATCTACCAAGTTGCGTGCAATCTTGTTATGGTTAACTAACAAAGTAGATGCGTTGCAGTTGATACGCCATGTCGTCCAGCTTTTCCGAAGGTCAACCTTTACTCTTGCAAGCAATTGAGAGAAATCCTTTAACTATCGCACCAGATACTTTGGTTGTGGAAGCGATCGCACAAATCAACGCCGCCCGCTCTAGTTATACCCCGATCGCCCAGCAACAAAAATTACTAGGTATTTTCACCGAACGCGATATCGTCCGCCTGACTGCTAACGAGACACCCCTAGAAGGGATAACCATCTCCCAGGTGATGACGCAAAATTTAATTACAGCAGATTGCACTATGAGTGAGGTACAGCCCTTTGGCGCGAAGGAATGCAATAGCGGCA
>DNGJ01000056.1:0-433 GCA_003486305.1 Cyanobacteria bacterium UBA11371 | reverse complement strand
AGAGAAGGCTGCAATCCGCTATACCATCTCCCTTACAGAAGCTGGCAATATTTTTTCTGTACTCGCTTTGCTGCGATCTGCCAAAATTCGTCACCTACCCGTTACGGATGACGCGGGTAACTTGCTCGGCGCGATCGCGGCGGAAAGTTTAAGGACAATTCTTCAACCCTCGGATTTGCTGAAAATGCGGCAAGTTGCCGATGTCATGGTTACTAATGTACTGACTGCTGCGCCTCATGCTTCAGTTTTTCAAATTGCCCAGCTAATGGCAAGCGATCGCCAAAGTTGCGTTGGAATTTGCACTCAAGAAACCTCTTCAAACAACCCGGTTTCTTCAAAAAAACGAAGGTAAAATAGAAGTAATATCTAAGCCTGGTCAAACAACATTTATCGTTTCAATTACAATTTAATGCTAATTGCAAGAAAAGCTAAT
>DNGJ01000301.1 GCA_003486305.1 Cyanobacteria bacterium UBA11371 | reverse complement strand
GGAAACAGTTCTTCTACGGCATCCCAGCTAAAAATTAGAGTCCCCGCTTGTTCGGAAACCTGATGGTCTAGATAAACTTGAGGCGTTTGGGTAAGCATATACGCGACTTCTCCCAGGCTAGAGATTGATGCAAATTTTGCACTAGCTTGGTCGCGGCTTAGACTGTCATTGATCAGGGTGCTGGTGAAGACGACTGGCACAAACATTCCTAAATGTCGCTTCTGGATGCGAGCTAATTGGCGTAAAACTTGCACGCCGCTAAAATAACGGTGGTCAAAGTCATCCCAAAATTGCTTTTGGATGCGTCGCGATCGCACTTCAAAGGAATCCTCTCCCGAATTATCTACTGTCAGTAACGTCAACGAGGTAAAGTCTCCAACAATTTGATTCACCTGTGGGTGCAACGGCAGACGATTAAACAGCGTTAGATTGATGGTAAATTTTGGAGTTTTACTCCAAAGAGTGAGAATTTCGGCAAAGGCAGCTAGCAGGAGTCCCGAAGGAGTTAAGTTAGCAAGGCTAGCCCGTTTCTTGAGGCGTTCCCAAGTATCTGAGTCTAATTTTCCACTGCGGCGCAGGAAACGGGGATGTGCGATCGCTGCCGGATTCTTCTGTAGGGGTAATTCAGGAGATGGCGGTAAAGTCGGAATTCGGTTGAGCCAATACTCTTTGGAACGCTGATAGAGTTGTGAATTACGTAAGTTAATTTCAGCTAAAACATAATCCCGAAAAGAGAGTTCTAACCCTGGTAAAGAAGCTTCCCGATTTTGGATTAATTGAACCAGTTGTCCCAGAATCGTCTCGAAACTCCAAGCATCGCCAATTAATAAATCGAAGCTAATGTAAAGCCTGACTTTATTATCGTCTAATTGAGCCGCTCGAATCTCGAACAAAGGCCACTGGTCAGCCGGTAGCACTTGGTGGGACAATTGCTCGCGCAGTTGATTTAACTCGCAAGCAGCTAATTCCGACTCTTTCCCGCGCAAGTCTAAAACTTTAATTTTATATGCAGGCACTTGCTCCAAAATCTGCTGTTGTCCATCAGGTTGCACGATCGCCTTTAGCATATCGTGGCGGTCAATTAATTGCTGCCAAGCTTTTTCCAGCCGTTCTAGGTCTAAATCAACCGAGTCAATTTCCATATAGGCATGAGTTGATACATTACTCAACTCAAAATCACCCTTGCGACCGAGCCAGAAAGCCTGTTGAATATCTGTGAGTGGAAATGGTTTGTAGCGCTCGTCTGGTCGCGCTACTATTTCGGGAAACGGTTGGTAATTAACGCTCTTGCGATCGCTAAAGTTAGCCTGATTGAGAAATTCCAGAATTTCTGCTTTGCGCTCAGCTAACTGAGTGCGAATCTCTGGTGTCAGCGTTTGCTTGGGGGCATTGCAGCGCAAGCGATCGCCATCCACATAGAGCTTAATATCCAAGTCGCTGATGTAGGACAAAAATTCTTCAACGGATTTCATATTGCGATCTCCTCTCTATCATTAGATTGGTCGTCAGTAGAAGCTTGCAGTTTTTCGGCTGTTCTGCGAATCCTCTCAATTTTCTCCGCCATACCAGTTATGGTAGGGTTGTCAAACAGGCTGCTCGCAGGCAAATCGATCTGGAACATTTCGCGCACCTGAGACATAACTTGGACGGCGATCAGGGAGTCTCCTCCCAATTCAAAGAAGTTGTCGCGAACACCTAATTGCTTGCTCCCAAGCATTTCTTGCCAGATATAAATTAGAATTTGCTCGATTTCATTTCTCGACGCTGCATGAGGATTGCTCGGTTTGATTTTTGGGATTGTCGCTCCGGTTCGATTAGTTTTTTCTAAGGGTTTAGCAACAATTTCTGATTGTAAAATTAACTCTTTTCGAGTTACTAAATCAACGGTTGATACCAAAACCTGGGGTAGCGTATTTCCCAAAATTCGGTTAAAAACTTCTATGCCTTCTGAGGGCAATAACCAATTTTGGCGAAAGTCTGTTTGGATTTTGTTTGTAGGTGTAGCAGGATTTGGCAACGAACTAAAACTACTTTCTATTGCTTTCCAACTCACTTCTTCTTCCGAAACAGCTAGTGCTTTAAAAACCTCTTTCACATCCATAGATACCACGACCTTACCAATATGCTTCGCTCCAGCCATGCACTCAAAGGCTTTAGCCACTGACTGAACTGGGAATACTTGATGAGGAAGAGGTTTAAAATTTCCCTCCTTGAAGTGTTGCACAACTTCGTGCCACAGGAAATTGAATTGACGCAGTTTTGGATCGGCTTGAATGGCAAAGAATGATAAGTGTTTTTCAAAGGCTTTTAGACCCAATTGGCTGTTGTTGAAGATATCCCGCTGACCTAGTTCTAAAAAGCGTCCGTAAGGTGCTAAAACTGAAAGACTCTTAGGTATGAATTCTCCGCCTAATGAGTTCAACACCACATCTACACCCTTGCCGTTGGTGTGTTTCATCACTTCATCGGCAAACGCTAAAGATCGAGAATCCATAACACATTTAATGCCCAATGAGCGTAGAAACTCGCGTTTTTCTGGGCTACCCGCCGTGACCAAAATTTCCGCTCCTACCCACTGAGCAATTTGTATGGCAGCTAGACCAACACCACCGGCGGCGGCATGAATTAGAATTTTTTCGCCTCGGCAAAGTCTGCCAAAATGTATCAGAGCCGTGTAAGCTGTCGTAAAAGCTACTGGAATTGTTACGGCCTCTTCTAAACTGAGATTAGTTGGTTTGGGTGCTACTAGCTGGGCAGATGTTGTTGTAAATCGGCTAAAACATGAAGGAGCAAAAGCTATAACTTCATCTCCGATTTCAAAATCTTCAACCCCTTCTCCCAGAGCAACTATTTTGCCAGCACACTCGAAGCCAAACTTGTATGCAGAATCAGTATAAATGGGAATCAAGCCGAGTGCTATGAGGACTTCCTTGAAATTGAGTCCAGTGGTGCTAACTTCTATTTCTACCTCACCCGCTTCTGGCTTCTGGCGCGTAGTGGGTTGAAATGTCAGGGTATCTAAGATACCAGGAGACGAAATGCTCAAGTAGAAGTTCTGGCTGTCCGGGATAGCAGGTGTTTTCTCATGGCGCGAGCCAGACTGTTTGGCAATATTAACGTCAGCTTTTCCTCGCTCTATCTTCCTCAGCGTGTATTCTTCAATTTCAATCAGAGTGATTCCCTGCTCATCCATAACAGTGATGTTAAATTTCAGGGTTTCGTTTTGGGACTGGTTGTTCTCTATTGCTTTGATGTGGCTGTATACCTGACTCGATAAACACCCTTTTATCCTCAGATTTTTATAGCAAAATGGCAGGTAAGTGCCTTCATATTGAACGGTTAAGAAACCAGTAGCAACGTCTAATAGCGCAGGATGCAACTTGTAGAAATTGAGGTCAGTTGCAAAAACTTCTGGCATCTCTAGGAGAATTAATCCTTGCTCGTTGCTGAGTTTGACCTGCTTGCTAATCGCGTTCCATCTAGAACCGTACTCTACGAAGCTTGTTTGAAGTTTGAGGTCTTGCTCCGTAATAATGAGTTCCTGCCAATTGCAGCTGGACTTAATTGCTTGGAGTTCGTGTTTTTCCTGTGGTTGTGCTTCTATAAAAGCTACTTCACCTATAGCGTGTTCCTGCCAGGAATCAGACTCGAAGTTTAATTGGCTGACAATTGCAAATTCAAAGCGATCTCCTCGCTTTTTCAGGATGGTACGAACTTCTTTTTCTTCACCGTCTTCTACGACCAAAGGAGTGAGAAAATAAGCTTGGCGAATTTCAATCGTTTTGTTCTGAGCGTGGTTTTCACAAGCGGCTCTGATTAGTTCTAGATAAGCTGTTCCCGGAAGTGTTGCCTTGCCCGCAAGCCTGTGTTCGTCTAGAACCCAATGTTTGCGATCGCTCAAGTTGGAAATATAAATTTCCTGTTCGTTCCCGTCAACCAAATATCGGTCGAATAACGGGTGCAAAACAGGTTTTGACTCAGGTTGGGACATCGTTCGACCCAGAGCCAGAGCTAATCGTTTTGTCCCCTCTATTCCCATTCCACTTTCTTGCCAGCCTTCCCAGTTAATCGATACTGCGAACGTGCCATCCGTAGAGGTTTTGTAGTGAGCAAAAACATCGAGAAAGTTATTGGCTCCAGCATAGGCAACCTGCCCGAATAGCGGTTGAATCGCAGCACCAGACGAACACAGCACCAAAAAATCTAACTCAACGTCATTGAGCAAAGCATCAAGAACCAGCGCACCTTTGACTTTAGGAGCTAGAACGCTTTCGACCTGCAAAGCCGTTTTTCGCGCGATCGCACTGTCTCCGAGAATTCCTGCGGCATGGATAACACCATTAAGTTGACCAAATCGTTCGCGAACTTGAGCGATCGCACGTCGCATTTGTTCCAGATTGCTAACATCGGCGCTGACGATCAAAACTTCTGCTCCCAGTGCTTCAATTTGTTGCACTTTGCGGATTTTGCGACTGATGTCATCGTCTTCACCGCGAAGTCTCAGCCATTTCGACCAATCTTCACGGGTGGGAAAAGGCGATCGCCCGGTTAAAACCAGTTTGGCTCGTACAGTTTTAGCCAGATGTGAAGCCAGAGTCAGTCCGATCGCTCCGAGTCCCCCTGTAATCAGATAAACTCCTTCTTCCCTCAATCGTGGTGTCTCTTCGACGGCTTGATCCAAGCGCACAGGTTCAAAGGTTTGCACCCAACGATGAGCGCCACGATAGGCAATAACTGAATCAGAAAATGGGGTTTTCAGTTCCGCTAACAATTGGTTGACAAGTTTCTCCTCCTGCCAACTCGCTGTGGGGGGCAGAACAACATCAATATTGCAACAGCGAATATTTGGGTATTCTAGCGGGATGACCCTGACTGCTCCGAGCAAAGTTGCTTTCGCAGGACACAGCAGTTCGTCTCCGGTCACTGCCTGCATATTGTTGGAAATGACCGCAATTTGCAACTCTTCGGTAAAGTTTTGTTTCCCTAGTGCCTGGGCTAGAAACAGCAGACTGTAAAGTCCTTTTTCTTGAACTAGATCTACGCCTTCAAGTCCCGATGTCGCGCCATCGTTTGGCGTGACACTCCACAAATGAGCGATCGCTTTTGGGGTCAAGTTGCGATCGCAAAGTTCTTTCAGCAGGGCGTCGTATTGATCAAGTTGCTGAGGGTTAATAGTATACAGGCGTTGATCCGTACCAAATTGGCTCTCGCTGCTGAACTGCTCCCCAGCCCTAACGATTACGACATCGTGACCTTCTAGTTCAAGTTGCTTCACGAGTTTGGTTCCCAAACCACACTCATCGACAAACACCAGCCAGCATCCAGGCTCAGTAGCTGCCAGCGGTTTTGGTGGGAGCGATCGCTTCCACGATGGGATGTAGAACCACTCAGCTATATCTGTCTTTCTATCGGATGAAACTGGAAGTATCTGGTCAGCATTCTTTGAAGTGCAAGTAGCACTAAATGCTGTTGGTCTCAGTAATTCTGCTGATAAAGATGCCTGAGCCACGATAATCTGGTGTCCCAACGCTTCAGTTTCAGGGAAAACTGCCACCTCGACAAAGCCGCGATCGCGAAGTGCCTCCTGCCACTGCGCCGCTGACAAAAACGGATTACCTTGACTGCGTTCTCCATCGTCTATCGAGTTCATCAACAGACCCCAGGAAATATCGAAATCTAATTGTGGTTGAGTTGTTTCCCAAAGCAGGAGGAAGCCTTCAGGAGCCAATAGAGAGCGCACATATTTTAGTGTTTCTCCTATGTTCCGGGTTACATGCAGCACGTTAGAGGCGACTATGATGTCAAAGCTGTGGCTCTCAAAGCCTTGCTCTTGAGGCGGATTATCTATGTTTAGCAAGCGGTATTCGATAAATGGATAGTCGCCAAACTTATGTTTAGCTTGCTTAAGAAACCAACCCCCGATATCGGTAAATGTATAGTTGGTTTGCTCAGGCGGCAATAAGGGTAGTAAATTGGCTGTGGTAATCCCCATTCCCGCCCCGATTTCCAAAATTCTCAAGTTCACCGTTGATGGTAATGACTTGACCACCTGTTCCAGACTTTTTTGCAGGATTGACGTGCAGTAGCCAAACAACGGAAGGTCCCGATTAGAAGAGTTTTCTTTTTGATATATCAGAGTATTGAAAAACTCCAAGGGTTCTTTTTCACCAACAAGTATGGCGACCAGATTTTCGCCGCAGCGTTGCACTAAATCTACCAATCCAGGTGTGTCGCCCCATCTGTGTCTGACTTCTTTGGCAAGAGCATTAATTGAGTCTGCTGACAACGGCTTGATGTTAGTAAAAAACTCGCCATCTTGTTGCAGGTTACCTTGCTCAACCAAGACTTGCAGCCATCGACTCAACAGTTGCCGATAGCGAGGAATAATCCGGCATTGCTCTAACAATTGGTCGAAAGAGTACTTTCGATCGAGATTGCTAAAAGCACCTAAATTTCTTAGAGTCTGGTTTAGGTAAGCAATGCATAAAAGATCTAACCACTGTTTGTTTTCTAAATAAGTTTGCTCGTCAAATTCTGGGATTCCCTGAATAGCTTGGCTCTGACCTGCCTCAACCAAAGATTGCCAAAGATCTGGTTGTGTCGGTGCGGTAAGGAACTGTCCTTGCTGCTTTTGGGGTTCAATCCAGTAACGCTGGCGATCGAAGGGATAGCTTGGCAAGGGGATGCGCTGAGGGCAATGGCATTGAGAAAATTGCTTCCAATTTACCTCGACCCCCGACAACCAAAGCCTACCCAAAGCATTCAATAAAAACGCCACATCCGATTGACTTTCTTGCGGATGGCGCACCGACGTTAACACCACTTGCTCTGGATGTTTATCTGGGTGCTGTTTGGCTAATTGACTCAACGTTCGACCCGGCCCCACCTCTAGTAGAATTTGAGCGGGTTCTTTGAACAATTCTTGCAAACCAGAAGCAAAACGCACCGTTTGTCGCAGATGAGATGCCCAATAATCGGGATCTGTCGCCTCTTCTGGAGTAATCCAGGTGCCGCTGACGTTAGAAATATAGGGAAATTGTGGAGGTTTGAGGCTGATTTGCTTAACTGCGAGAGTGAAAGGCTCTAAAATTGGCTCCATCATCTGAGAATGGAACGCATGAGAAGTATGCAGGCGGCGGCAGTTGACGCCTTGGGACGCTAACTGGCTCTGAAGTAACTCGAGAGCATCCGTCGCACCTGAAACAACGCATGATGATGGTGTATTAATGGCTGCCAGAGAAAGGGTTTTACCCAAAAGGGGTTGCACCTCTTCTGCGGGCAGGGGAACCGCAAGCATCGTACCGGGAGGCATTTGCTGCATCAACTGTCCCCGTGTGGCTACTAAAGCCAAGGCATCTTCGAGGGAGAACACACCAGCCAGAGTGGCGGCTACATATTCACCGATGCTGTGACCGATCGCAGCCACCGGATTTACTCCCCATTTCATCCATAACTTGGCGAGGGCGTACTCGATCGCAAACAGGGCAGGTTGGGCGATCGCTGTTTGTTTGATCTGTTGGGATACCTCTTGAACCTGTTCTTCGCTGGGGTAGAGGATATGCCGCAGGTCAAGTCCTAGATGGGGTTTGAGAATGTCCGAGCAAATATCTATCTGCTCGCGAAAGGTTGGCTCGACTTCGTAAAGTTCCCGCGCCATGTTCGCGTACTGTGCCCCCTGCCCGGAAAACATAAAGACGACGGGGCGATGGCGGGGCTTGTGCGAGTGGGTGAAAACTCGTTGAGGTTCTAAGGATTCCAGCGCCTTCACCGCATCGTCAAGATTTTGACACACCAGCATCCGGCGATGCTCAAAACCCCGACGACCAACTTGTAGGGTGTGGGCAACATCAGCCAGATTCAGCTTGGAATTGTGCTTTAAGTATTCGGTCAAATTTGCCGTTGCTGTCTCTAAAGCCGAGTTGGTTTTAGCTGAGAGGACTAGCAACTGCCAGGGGCCCGAAGAAGCTAAAGGCGATTGAACTGGCGGCGCTTCTTCGAGAACTACGTGAGCGTTTGTCCCTCCAATGCCAAACGAACTTACTCCCGCACGGCGAGGAATTTTGTCGGTTTGCCATTCGGAAAGTTTGGTGTTGACGTAAAAAGGACTGTTGGCAAAATCAATTTTGGGATTAGGCTGTTCAAAGTGCAAGCTGGGTGGAATCAACTGGTGTTTGAGAGCCAATACAGTTTTGATCAAACCAGCTACCCCTGCCGCTGCACCTAAATGTCCGAAATTGGTTTTTACCGAACCAATTGCACAGTAGCCTTTTTTATCAGTTTGAAATGCTTGCGTCAGCGCCGCGACTTCAATCGGGTCACCCAAGTCTGTTGCGGTTCCGTGGGCTTCGATGTAGGTGATAGTTTCAGGTGCAACTCCGGCAACAAACTGAGCTTCTGCAATGACTGCCGTCTGGCTATCGATACTGGGAGCAGTATAGCTAAGTTTCAAAGAACCGTCGTTATTGATAGCCGAACCTTTGATTACCGCATGAATGCAGTCTCGATCTGCGATCGCATCAGCTAACCGTTTGAGGACGACAATTCCTAAACCGCTGCCGAAAATCGTTCCCCGCGCTCGAGCGTCAAATGTTCGGCAGTGTCCGTCTGGAGATGCAACCATGCCTTCCTGGTACAAATATCCGACTTTTTGTGGAACTTTGATCGCAACGCCACCCGCTAAAGACATGTCGCATTCACCATTTAACAAGCTCTGGCAAGCCAAATGAACGGCGACTAGGGAGGTAGAACAGGCAGTTTGGACGCTGACGCTTGGGCCTTTCAGGTTTAATTTGTAGGATACCCGCGTGGGCAGATAATCTTTATCGTTAGTAATGAGTGTCTGAAAAAAGGATTGTGATTCTAATACGTTGTATTCAAGGTTGTTGAGCAGGTAAGTGCTGACGTCTGTACCCGCGTAAACACCAATTGAACCGTCGTAGGTTTGGGCGTCGTAACCCGCATTTTCTAGCGCCTCCCAAGCCTGTTCCAAGAAAAGACGGTGTTGCGGATCCATTCTCTGGGCTTCCTTAGCGCTGAAGTCGAAGAAGGAGGCATCAAATAGCTCGATGTCTGACAGAACGCCGTTGGCTTTGACGTAATTGGGGTGACTCAGCAAAGCCGCATCTACACCTGAAGAAACGAGTTCGCGATCGCTAAAAAACGAGATAGACTCTACGCCATTTCGCAAATTGTGCCAGAATTCATCGATAGTTTTTGCCCCTGGAAAACGGCAGGACATACCGATAATCGCTATTTCGGAATTGTTATTCATAAAAATTCTACCAATGCCGTTTACTTTTGATTGAAAAGCATTCGCTAATTGTTTTGCGATCGCTGCTTCTGTCTAGATTGTTTTCGTTGCTCGCTTAAAGTTTTAAGCGCACTCCTTGCTTCACCCCGATTATGACCTTGTTGAGCCGCAGTTTTTCTACTTTGCTCCTGACTTAAGAATTTGGCAAGAGAATCTATATTGGGCGATTTAATTATTTCTATCATTGATAACTCTTGACCGAATATTTCTTGCAATTTGACTTGCATTTTAACCAGGAGTAATGAATTACCACCTAACTCAAAGAAATTATCATGAATTCCCACTTGCTCGATTTGAAGTATCTCTTGCCAAACAGCAGCAATCAGTCGTTCAGCGTCAGTTTGGGGTTTTACATAAGCCGCACTCTCATGGGAACGAATGCTTTTTGGTGCGGGCAAAGCGCGGCGATTTACCTTACCGTTAGATGTTAGCGGCAGGGCATCCAGAAGTATGAAGTCAGCAGGCATCATATAATCGGGCAACTTTTTCTGGAGAAAATCGCGCCACTTTTGTATATAAAAATCTGCACGTTCAGCTTCAAATTCCCCAGATTTTGGCACAATATAAGCTACAAGTTGCTGGTTCTCCCGCAACTCTCCAACAGCAGTGACAACCGTCTCTTTAACAGCCGGATGCTGTTGCAGTGTAGCCTCAATTTCACCGAGTTCAATCCGGTAGCCATTAACTTTCACCTGGCAATCTTCTCGTCCTTGAAACTCAATATTGCCATCGGGTAAATACCTTCCCAAATCTCCAGTTTTGTACAACCGTTCTTTGGTGTGAGGATGAATCATAAAGCTGGCATTGGTCTTTTGTTCATCTCGCCAGTAGCCATTAGCCAGTCCCATCCCTCCGATGTATAACTGTCCTGGTACCCACACCGGACAGGGTTCTAAGACACCATCGAGTACGTAAAAGCGCTGGTTAGCCATCGGGCGACCGTAAGGAATGCTTTTCCAACTCGGATCAACTTGCTCAATGGGATACAGAATTGACCAAATCGATGCCTC
>DNGJ01000302.1:7155-7886 GCA_003486305.1 Cyanobacteria bacterium UBA11371 | reverse complement strand
TCGATTCGGGAAGAAATTATTACCTCGGCAGAAACGACTATTGGTGCTGAACGAAACTTGCTCAAACCTGAGCCAGAAAGCTGTCATTTAATTGAGCTAAAAACGCCGATTTTAAGTAATGAAGAATTGGCGAAGTTGAAACATATTTCTGAGGGCGATTTCAAGTCGATTACCCTGCCGATTTTGTTTAACCCCAAAAATGGGGTAGCAGCTTTGGCAGCGGCGATGGAAGAGATTTTTATCGAGGCAGATCGGGCAATTGAGTCTGGGGTGAACTTGATTATTTTGAGCGATCGCAACCTCTCCCCCAGCCAAGCCCCCATCCCCGCCTTGCTCGCCGTCTCCGGACTGCATCACCACCTAATCCGCAACGGTACGCGCACCCGCGTCGGACTCGTCCTCGAATCCGGCGAACCCCGCGAAGTCCATCATTTCGCCACCCTGATCGGTTACGGTTGCGGTGCGATCAATCCCTATCTCGCCTTCGAGACGATCGACGCGATGATTCAACAGGGAACGTTGGTAAATATCGAGACCAATAAAGCCTGCAAAAATTACGTAAAAGCCGTAACCAAAGGCGTGGTCAAAGTAGCGTCAAAAATCGGGATATCAACGCTGCAAAGCTATCGCGGCGCGCAGATTTTCGAGGCGCTGGGGTTGAACAAATCGGTGATTGATAAATATTTTACCTGGACGGCATCCCGGATCGAGGGGGTGGGATTGGATGCGAT
>DNGJ01000302.1:0-6947 GCA_003486305.1 Cyanobacteria bacterium UBA11371 | reverse complement strand
GAGGGGGTGGGATTGGATGCGATCGCCACCGAAGCCATTTTACGCCACAGCCACGCCTTCCCCGACCGCGAAGTTAACGGTCATACCCTCGATGTCGGCGGCGAATACCAGTGGCGCAAAGAAGGCGAGGCGCATTTGTTCAGTCCCCAAACTATCCACACGCTGCAAAAAGCCGTGCGGGATGGGAGTTACGAACTTTACAAGCAATACGCCGCCCTCGTAAACGAGCAGAATCAGCGGTTCTACACCCTGCGCGGGTTGTTGAAATTCCAGCAACGGGAACCCGTACCCATCGAAGAAGTTGAGCCGGTGGAAGCGATTATGAAGCGCTTTAAGACTGGGGCGATGAGTTATGGGTCGATTTCTAAAGAAGCGCATGAAGCTTTGGCGATCGCGATGAACCGCATTGGTGGCAAATCGAACACCGGGGAAGGCGGGGAAGACCCAGAGCGCTACACCTGGACAAACGAGATTGGCGACTCGAAGAACAGCGCGATCAAACAAGTTGCCTCTGGACGTTTCGGCGTCACCAGCTTGTATCTCTCCCAGGCGCGGGAACTGCAAATCAAGATGGCGCAAGGTGCAAAACCGGGTGAAGGCGGACAGTTACCAGGTAAAAAAGTATACCCTTGGATCGCCAAAGTACGTCACTCGACTCCGGGGGTAGGTTTAATTTCGCCACCACCGCACCACGACATTTACTCGATCGAAGATTTGGCAGAGTTAATCCACGACTTGAAGAATGCCAATCGCAACGCGCGGGTGAGTGTGAAGTTGGTGTCAGAAGTTGGAGTGGGAACGATCGCGGCTGGCGTTGCGAAGGCACACGCCGATGTAGTCTTAATTTCCGGCTACGATGGCGGCACGGGTGCTTCTCCCCAAACATCGATTAAACATGCCGGATTGCCTTGGGAATTAGGACTTGCCGAGACGCATCAAACGTTAGTTCTAAATAACCTCCGCAGTCGCATCGCCGTAGAAACCGACGGACAAATGAAGACGGGGCGCGATGTAGTCATTGCCGCCTTGCTAGGTGCAGAAGAATTCGGTTTTGCTACCGCACCATTAGTAACCCTCGGCTGCATCATGATGCGCGTCTGCCATCTCAACACCTGCCCTGCTGGCGTTGCTACCCAAGATCCCCTGTTGCGGAAGAACTTCACCGGAGATCCGGCGCACACCGTCAACTTCATGCGATTCATCGCCAGTGAAGTTCGCGAAATCATGGCGCAACTCGGTTTCCGCAGCATCAACGAAATGGTTGGACGCACCGATGTTCTGGAAGCCAAACAAGCTGTCGAACATTGGAAAGCCAAAGGCATCGATTTATCGAAGATTTTGTATCAACCAGAAGTCGATGCCAGTGTCGGACGTTACTGTCAAATTCCGCAAGACCACGGTTTAGACAAATCGCTCGACATCACCACATTGCTCGATCTGTGCAAACCGGCAATTGAAAACGGCGAAAAAGTCAGCGCCACCTTGCCGATTAAAAATACCAACCGCGTCGTCGGTACAATTCTCGGCAACGAGATCGTCAAACGCCACTGGCAAGGCTTACCAGAAGATACCGTCCACCTGCATTTCCAAGGCAGCGCGGGACAGAGTTTTGGTGCCTTCGTACCCAAAGGCGTCACCCTCGAACTTGAAGGCGATGCCAACGACTATCTAGGTAAAGGGTTAAGCGGCGGCAAGATAATTGTCTATCCGCCTGCGGGTTCGACCTTTGTGCCAGAAGAAAACATCATCATCGGTAACGTTGCCTTCTACGGCGCAACGAGTGGCGAGGCGTATATCAATGGTGTAGCTGGAGAACGTTTCTGCGTCCGCAACTCTGGCGTCAATACCGTTATCGAAGGCGTCGGCGACCACGGCTGCGAATACATGACAGGTGGTAAAGTTGTCGTGCTGGGTGCAACCGGACGTAACTTTGCAGCCGGGATGAGTGGCGGCGTCGCTTATATTCTGGATGAGGCGGGCGACTTCGCGACGCGGTGCAATACCTCGATGGCAGATATCGAAACTCTGGATGAGGAAGATATCAATACCGTGCGCGAGATGATTCAAAAGCACGCAGATTATACCAAGAGCCAGAAAGCAGCTAAAGTTCTGGCGAATTGGTCAGAAATGGCGCCGAAATTCGTCAAAGTGATGCCTCGCGATTACAAGCGCGTGTTGCTGTGCTTGAAGAATGCATTGGCATCTGGATTGAGTGGTGAGGATGCGATCGCTGCGGCATTTGAAGAAAATGCTCGCGACGTGGCGCGGATTGGTGGAAGTTAGTCGTAGAGACGTTACATGTAACGTCTTTACATTAGTATCGGTGCGTTACGGCTACCGCCTAACGCACCCTACAAAACTTTAGTCGCTAGGTGTTTTCTGTTGTGCCATGATTGCAGTCGAGGATCAGGATAAAGTTCGTTTTGCAAAATTCGGAGCAAACAAGCTGTTTGAGGTAGAGTACGATACTCGCCAAAATATGAGCGATCAACAGCTAATTGAGTTGTTTGACCGGCTTTGGCTGACTAAGATTGAACGATTGGTTCTCAATGGTGAAGTATGTGAAGCTGAAGAAGTAGACCGTCGCTTACTAGACAAATTTCACAGTTTCATTGATCCGCAGCAAGAACATCGCAGTTTTCATTACCGCAAAGCTGAATTCATCGCGCAGTTGCTACGTCAAGATAACAGTCAGTACAAATTGACTCAACTTTGGCGGGTTGCTTCTTCAGATGAGCATCCTAAAACATTGTTTATTAACTTTAGTAGTGTTGAAGAACGAGAGCGATTTGCTTCTTTGGCAAAAAGTCTTAGGATCAATGATGAACAGCTAGGTCTTCAGCTTCTACGCAATTTCATGAACCTTCATCCTGGTTATGAAGCTTTTAAAGAAGATCCACCGTAATAAATTGCTGAACCAAGTAGGCGATCAAATATCTCCGGGAGTTAGGGTAGGATGCGTTAGCGATCGCGCGTAACGCATCCTATTATGTTCTGTTGTGTTGGTAGCGTAAGCCGGGGCGGGTTTATTTATACTTGGCGCTGATGGCAAGGATTTCTCGTAAAACCCGCCCCTACAATCTTAATTCAACCAGATCGTAAGCAAGGGAGTAAAAATTAGGTTAGCCCCGTGATATGCTGTAAGAAGATATAAGAAAAGGCTATGACTGCTTCAGTAGAAGAACTTCTAAATGCCTTTGATAGCTTAACAGATGCAGAACGACTGGATTTGCTATTGGAAATTTTGAAGCGGACAGTTTATTTAGACTTCCCGCCTTTATCTGACGAGGATTTAGTTCTGAATGCTGAGGGACTTTTTCTAGAGTTAGATCGGCAGGAAGCAGTTTATGAGTAATCCTAATCGTGGTGAGGTTTTGCTAGTCGAGCTAGCCTATGTTTGCGATTAAGAATTATAGAGGAGGAGGCATGAGCAAATTAATATGCACGTGATTACCCGCAAACGACTGAATGAATTTGCTAAACTTCATCCAGATACAAAAAATGCCTTGGCTCAGTGGTACAAACTGATCAAACAAAATGAATTTGCTTCATTCGTTGAACTCCGCGAACTATTTCCATCTGCCGATCAAGTAGGTAAATTGACCGTATTCAACATTGGAGGAAATAAAGTTCGACTGATAGCTGCTATTCATTACAATCGCAAGAAAGTTTACATTCGGGCTGTATTAACTCACGCAGAATACGATGAAGAGAGTTGGAAAGAATAATGAAAAGCCTTAATCTTGATAAAACAATTGCTGCTTGGTCATCGATTGCTGAAACGGTTTTTGTCCCTCACACCGAACAGGAATACGAGCGTTTAGTGGAACTACTAGATAGCCTGATCGATCAAGTGGGTGAAAATGAAACCCATCCCCTTGCTTCGATGATGGACGTGATTGGCGTCTTAATCGAAAACTACGAAGCTAAACATATTCCTGAGTTAGAAGAGGAGGGTTAATGTTAGATATTACATTCTACTCCGGAGATAAAGAAGAAGCAGAAGTCATTGAGGTTTCAGATGATTTTTACCATTGGCTTGCTCGTTCGGAGTTTTCTAGAATAGGCAAATCTGAAATAAAGGAGATGAAAGTTGATGGAGAACCTGTAGAAGTTGCTGTCATCCAACTTGAGGGAATGAATCGCCGAAAACTGAGCGATTTCTTTCGCGATGCCATTGTTCAAGAAACTGATGAAATGTTGGATAAATTGGGAAGTTCGCCATCTAAGGAAGCATATCAAGAAGCTACATATAGACTATTACTATTGCAAAGGTTACGCAAGCAAATAGAGAAGGAACAGTATAAATATTTTCAACGTTATTAGGAAGTGGAACGTCAGAGTAATGCGAACGATGATGAAAATTATGTTGAGCGATGCCATAATTGATATCATGTCCGTTTGTATCGGTTGCGTGGGGGCAGTGCGAAGCATTCGGATAAACAATCTTGGGTTGATTGCAGAAGCGATCGCCCGAATGCTTCGCCCCTACAAACATACACAACCTTTATCTGACAACGATTTAATTTTAAATGCTGAGGAACTTTTTCTAGAGTTAGATCGGCAGGATGAAGAGAATTGGAAAGAATAATGCAAAACCTTAATCTCGATCAAACAATTGCTGCTTGGACATCGATTGCTGAAACGGTTTTTGTCCCTCACACCGAAGAGGAATACGAGCGAAAGAGTGGAACTACTAGATAGCCTGATCGATCAAGTGGGCGAGAATGAAAGCCATCCCCTTGCTTCGATGATGGACGTGATTGCTGTCTTAATCGAAAACTATGAAGCCGAACATATTCCTGAGTTAGAAGAGGTTGGGTGATTTACTATCCCACCCATCCCAAAACCCTCGAACGGCTGCGCGACAGAGCCGCCAACGAACCCGACGAGCAATTACGAGACTAGGCACAGGAACAATTAAAAATAGAAAATGTAAAATTAAGCATAGAGGAGGAGCATTCAATAGATACACTGAATCAAGTTTAGAGCAATGGAGCAACAAATGGAAATTCAAGAACTAAAAGCACTGATTAAAGAAAGTATGCGGGAAGTTTTGCGGGAGGAGCGATTGATACTCTGCAAAATCCTGATGCCCTATGTTGATGATGCCGAACAAGCAGAACTGGAAGCCGAGTTTGGTTCACCTACTGATTATTCCGAAGAAGAAACCGTTGATATGACTGCGTGGGTGAAACATGGCAATCAAGTTTCGTAAACCAGCAATCAAATTCATTGAGAAGGCCGATCCTGACACGCTTAGTCGAGTTCAAGAAAAACTGAATCAATTGCTAATCTCTATTGAAGAACAAAGCATCATTCCGTTTACAGAACTTGATATTAAACAGATGAAAGGAGAATGGGAAGGTTTCTACAGACTCCGAGTTGGTAAAATTCGGATGATTTTTACGGTAGATACAGCCTCTGGTGATATTGAAGTATATGCGATTGGGAGTAGAGGTGATATCTACAAAAATGCTTGATCTCCTTCGTCGCTTCTAGTCAGTCCCATATTCTTTGCCAAATCATCAAGCATTTTTGCCCCAGTTGGCGTCATTGCTATATTCAGAGGCTTTTTCTTTTCGTCATAAAGCTCTGGTTCGCCTTTGGTAATTTTTAAATTTTTCTTTGGCATTTGCCTGGGCATAGAACTACCTCTTCTCTATTAGGAAACTTACTCTTCAAAGCTTTCCCTATTCAATTTCTTTTCTATTGCCTCCAATCGCCGATCGTGGTTGCGTAGCGCATTACGAATTGTCTCCAAATCGGCATTGATTCCAGTTACTGTATTTTTACCCAAATATTGCGCTAACGCCTCAAGTATTATCTGAGTTTTATTTTTACCAGTTTGCTTACAGAGTTCGTTAATCTCCTCCAGCCATTCTGGGGGGATTCTCACCCCTATGGTAGGGCTTTCTGCCATTGATTCTGTAAACCTTGTTAAACACCGCTAACCTCCAGTTTGACACAGGGTTGATCGATCTTGACGTTACTGCAAACAGCGCTATACAATGTTAGCGCTAGCACTGTTAGACAGTGTTGATGCTCGTTTAGAGCAAAAGCAAAAAGCCAGCGCCCCAACCTTGGACAGTTCAGCGCTGGCTATTGCTCCCAAATTAAGGAGACTCTAACAATGGTAAAACCAAGCTGTCCAACTGACAGCCTCTCTGCGTACCAAAATGGGTATCAGCAAGCCTTAGAGGATTTTGCGATCGCTCTACTCGTGTCGGAGGCTACTTAAAGGCCACCCGTAACGGTAGCACCGCATACTTCTCAAAGAGATGTGTGAAGCGTTCGCGAAGCGGCTTCCTTCTAGTTCATCTCTATTCAAGCCGATGACAATTTGGATTGCTCTTCGGATTTTCCCAAGTCATCTGTTTCTGGAGAATTGGTTTGCAAAGGAATTATTCCTCTAGCAATTCGCTCTACCAATTCGCTTCTAGTCAGTCCCATATTCTTTGCCAAATCATCAAGCATTTTCGCCCCAGTTGGCGTCATTGCTATATTCAGAGGCTTTTTCTTTTCGTCATAAAGCTCTGGTTCGCCTTTGGTAATTTTTAAATTTTTCTTTGGCATTTGCCTGGGCATGGAACGACCTATCCTCGATTACACAACCTCGAAAATTATCCTATCTCTTAATTTATTTTAACCTATTGCGTAATAGATTGGACTGTGCTAGATTACGTATTAAGCAATAGGTCAAACCCCAACAATCGCGAGTTAACCGATTGCATCTTGTGCGGATGTCTCTTCGCACAAGGTACACAAAAAGCCAGTGGGTCAAGGCTTCCAACTCTCTACCCACTGGCACCCCAACAATCAGCTGGAGGTTATTCAATGGTAAAACCAATTGGCTATCCGACCGATAGCACCCATGTCTATCAGCAAGCTTTATCCGACTTTGGCATCACCGAGTTAATGGAAAAGCTGAGCAATTTTTCAGATGC
>DNGJ01000466.1 GCA_003486305.1 Cyanobacteria bacterium UBA11371 | reverse complement strand
TAAAACCTTTCTTACCAGACATGATATTAAGGGTCATAATCGAGGGCGTCACCGTTGAGAAACCGGATCAGCTTTTCCCTTAGAGGTGACCCCTTGATGCCCAAATAGTTCAATATCGAACTGATATAAGAGTCTCTCGGTTTCCAGAGGGTATCATCGTTTACGATCGCTTGTAAAACAAATTGCTGGTTTGCTGTTAAGTCGTGGATTGTTATTCCCTCTGGCAGTTTCTTATTTTGGAAAGCTAATTCAATTATTGTGTCATAGCCGTAAGGAAGTTCCTCTACTTTTTGCGCCATTACTGGAATGATATGTGCCATTTGCTCGTCGTTTAAACGCCACAAAAAGTCGCTAACTATTAAGTTGTGAGCAGTTGCCATATGGTTTTCGTAATGGTTGCATAGCCTCACAAATAAATCTGGTTTTTCGATTAGGTGAACGAGGGCTTGCAGAGCATTTTCAGATATATTTGTACCAGCGATATAGGCGATAGCGATCGCAGCAGAAACTTTGACGATATCGCTTAAATTTGAATCTAAAATTTCCTCGAAAAATCCAGTTTCTAAAGGTGTATTGTTACTCAGAATTGCCAGACATAACGCGAGGGTTGCTTTGACCATTTCCTCTGATTCTTTATGAAAGCGATCGCGCATTCTGTCGCAAATCCGCGCCGCATCTAGCTTACAGCAAGAAAGAGTGTAAGCTGCTCCAATTCTGGCTTTAGGTGCATCGTGTTCTAGCAAATTGAGATAGACATCAACGCCTTTATAAACTGCTTCATAAGTTTTTTCCACCCAGTATAATTCCTCTTCCATTTGTTCTTGGAATTCGGGTGTATTCCGTCTATTCGCATAGAGCGATAAATCTTTTCGCACGTCGCAGAATGATGTTCCCGTGCCTATGTGTGCCAGATCGAGCAGAATGTTGTATAAAAAATCTTCTTCAGATTCAAGTTGCAGGTGTTCGATGAGAAAGGGTACAGCAAAAGCCGCTCGCCAGCACAACGATCCTTGATGCCAGCTTAAGTCAAATAAGTCATTTAAAGCTTGCGATCGCACATCTTTTTCATCCGACGATAAATGTCGGATGGCAGATACCATATCCGCGCCTAATTCAGTTTCTAATTGCTCCCAATCAACGGTCATATCTACGCTTGGATAATCTGTTCAGCCGTTAACATCAGTTCTGGAAATGTCCGCGAAATAATTCGTTCAGCACCTCGATAGGGAGTATATTGGTAAACGCCACTTTCATCGAGTAAGAAAACAAACACCGTCGGCACTTTAGGATTTCCCAAATAATTCCGACTTCCTAAAGCTAAGTAATCTACAATCCAATATTCCGGAATACCCAAACGTTGATATTCATCGAGCTTATCGATATAGTCATCTTCCCAATTTGTTGATACTACTTCAACAGCTAATTGAAGCGGTTTAAGGAAAGCCGTATATGCAGAAAGATTGGAATCCCAAAGTGTTTTATCTACTACACTGACATCAGGAGTTCTACCCTGTTCTCTACCATCTGGGGTAAGCGTCTTCACTACAACTCTGCCCGACACCCTGTAGTTCAGATTGAGACGCTTCACCTCATCTTTCAGTGAGTCAGAAATGAATTCTGCTACGTTGTCATGTTGTCTTGTGGCTAATTTTCTCACAATTTCTCCATTCACCAGTTCGTAGAAACCTTCTTCATCAAATTCTATATCTAGAAACTGCTCAAAAGTCAGAAGCTTCTGCTTAGTCGTAGTCATAGTTTGTTTCATCCACTTATAAGATTAAGATTTACCTACCTTCCATTCTAACCGGACATCCAGTTATGATTGGACTTTCTAGTTGTAGTAAAGCCTTTCCCATTGACCTTTCACCTTGCTTTCCTGTTATCCATTACCAATTACCAATTACCCATTACCCATTACCTATTCCCGATTATCAATTTGGGCGCGTTGTAATTTGCCGGAAAAATCGACATAAACCGTTTTCCATTCGGTAAATACATCTAATGCAGCGCTACCCGCTTCCCGGTGTCCGTTTCCAGTTTGTTTGACGCCGCCAAAGGGTAAGTGTACCTCGGCACCGATAGTCGGGCCATTAATATAAGTAATGCCTGCTTCGATGTCGCGCATGGCTTGAAATGCCCGGTTAATATCGCGGGTGTAAACTGAAGAAGAAAGACCGTAGGGAGTGTCGTTTAAGATTGCGATCGCTTCCTCAAAATCCTTCACTTCAATTAACCCCACCACAGGGCCAAAAATCTCTTCCCGCGCGACGCGCATATCGGGAGTAACCCCATCAAGAATTGTCGGTGCAAAAAAGAAACCGTGCTGCAATTCCCCATCTTTTACTATTTCCCCACCGATTAAAACCTTTGCTCCTTCGCTGCGAGCAATTTCCAAATAATGACTCACTCTTTGCAACTGTCCCTGATTCACCAATGGCCCCACATCGGTATTAGGATTGTTACCATGTCCGATTCGCAATTTGCTGGTATGCTCTAACAGCATAGCGGTAAATTTATCCTTAATATCGCGGTGCAAAATCAATCGACTCGTCGCCGTGCAACGTTGTCCCGAAGTACCAAATGCACCCCAGATCGCACCTTCTAAAGCCAGTTCTAAATCGGCATCTTCCATCACGATTTGGGCATTTTTACCGCCTAATTCCAGACAAACTCGCTTGTGAGTGCGTCCGCAAGTCGCCCCAATTTCTGCTCCAGTTTTAGACGAACCCGTAAACGATACTAAATCAACCCCTGGATGTTCTAATAAAGCTTTTCCGACTGTTTCTCCTTCACCATGCACTAAATTAACCACCCCAGGCGGCAAACCTGCTTCTTGGAATAGCCAAACTAGAAAATTAGCGCAAGTAGAAGTATCTTTTGCCGGTTTAAGAATTACCGTATTGCCGCAAACTAAAGCAGGCATCATTTTCCAACAAGGAATCGCCACGGGAAAATTCCACGGAGTAATTAAAGCACAAACGCCTATCGGCATCCTTACACTCATGGCAAATTTATTGGGCATTTCCGAAGGTGTAGTTTGCCCAAACAAACGACGCCCTTCTCCCGCGTAATAAAAAGCACAATCAATTCCTTCTTGCACGTCTCCCCGCGCCTCGGCGATGGGTTTGCCCATTTCCCGACTCATCAGTTGGGCAAGGGTTTCTTTGTGCTGAATTAACAATTCTCCCACTTTATGAATCAATTCTCCCCTGGCGGGGGCGGGTACTAGCCGCCAAGTGCGATATGCTTGACGCGCAGATGCGACAGCTGCATCTACATCCCCAGCTTCAGATCGGGGAAACGTGGCGATTAATTCCCGCCAGTCAGCAGGATTGCGACTTTCTAAAGTTGCTCCCGATTGGGCGGGTATCCATTGTCCGTTGATGTAGTTAAGGCAAGTCATGGGAATTTCAGATTTTAGATTTTAGATTTGAGATTGGGGATGAGACGGGGGGCGGTTTGATCTCAATTGTCGCTGAATCTCCCATCTGCTGCTTATAGCGGATTGCTTTTCGAGTGAAGGAAAGCGTTTTGCCGCTTTGTTTGTGTAGCGGGTGCATTAATGCACCCGCTACACAAACAAAGCGATTTCGCTTTCCCTCACGCGGCTCTTCGCCGCTGTATAGTTGGTTGGGACTGACGCGGCGACACGGCGACGCTCTCAACTTTTCACCGCATCTCCTTGTCCTCAAGAGTCCCCCCATCAGGTATAAATTCCCTCTGCCTGTCGATTTGATTTTCTTGTGGCGGTGGAAAACTTTGATAAATATTTATAATTTTTGGGTGTGGGTGAGGGGTCAGACCCCTCATTGGGGTACTATACTATTAGTAGATGCACCCTGATGATTACCGCCCCGACAGAAACGTCGGGCGTTTTTTTTTGTTCAATTTGCTTCAGTGTTTTTACGTAAGGGAAATTACGCATATTAGTGGATTACCTGATAAAATCAATTGTAAAAACACTGATATAACCGGATAAAATTGAGGGGAAAGATGAGCGATCGCAACCAAGCCAATCAACAACCTACAGCAATAGAAGGCATCTACGAAGCATGTATAGGAATCCGAGATCCCATATCTCAAATTCAATATTGGGAGCAATTCGGCTATCGCATCGGACAGGTAGGGGAATTATCTAAAACAGCCGCCTACAAATTGTATGGAGTTGAGTCCGCTTTACGCTCGATCAGACTTTACCACGGGGATGCCGACCACGGCTTAATTCGCCTCATGGTTTGGGAAAACCCAACAAACGAAGGGTTAAAAACGTCCTCGATGAAAGCAAAGGGAACCCGCTGGACAACAACGTTAACAACGGATTTGTTCAACATTTTAAATCAGGTAGAAGCAGCCGTCGCCGCCGGATTACCCATCAAATACACCTATCCGAGTTGGGAGATCATCTACAACAAAGAAAGAAAAGCGCGTCCTTTTATAGATCCCGCAATTGGCGTGCGAGAAATGATGGTGCTGCAACCTTTAACCAGACAAGTTTTATTTCAACGTTTTGGCTATACAATGTTTTCTTACGGCACAATCAATAACAGCGCGCCTTTAAAAACCAGTCAAATTACCCACATGGGAATGGTGATTCAAGATGACAGCAAAGAAACGCTAAATTTTTATGAAGAAACCCTGGGATTGCTGCGAGTTCGCGATGATGTAGAAACTAATTACGATTCCAAAGCAGGAAGAGAAATTTTTGAATTGCAAAAGAATGAAAAATTTTTAGTTACAGCTTTTGACGATCCGCGTTCGTCCAAAACCAACCTGCAAGCAGCAAGATCGGGAAGACTTTATATTATTCGATTCCCCGAATCAATCGAATTAGAAAATAGCTTTGAAGCCGCGCAGCCTGGATGTTTGGGAATGTCTTTATATACTTATCGAGTGCGGGGAATTAAAGAATATTTAAACCGGATAAAAGCGAGTCGAGTGCAAAAGTTTACAGAAATTTCCTTAAACGAATTTGGGGAAGAAAGCTTTTCTTTTGTCGCACCCGATGGTTATTTTTGGACGTTACAGCAGATTGCAAGCGAGTGAGGGAAAGCCTTAAGGAGCCTTTTGTGTAGCGGCAGCAAAAATGGCAGCCCGCACACTGCTGCCAAGGTGTACCTCATGCGCCTGCAATCCGCTATAATAACCCAAGTTGCTAGTTATAACTATCGTGGGTTGCTCGCATTGCTAATCGCAAGCTTGCTAATTGCTGATGGGAATATTTTTCGGTTCTACCATTAGCCATTAGCTATTAGCCATTAGCCTGTCTTCAGCCCTAAAAAGATAACGGACTAAAGTCCTGACTCCGGTTTATATTTTGCTCCATCAGGCATAATCGCACCATCAAGAATAGCACCTCTCAAGTCAGAAATGCTCACTTTTGCACCTTTTAGATTTGCACCCATCAGGTAGGCACCCTTTAAGTTAGCACCACTCAAATTAGCATTCTTCAATTTGGCACCGCTCAGGTTAGCATTGCTCAAGTCAGCACAAATTAAGTTAGCGCTACTGAGGTTGACACTACTGAGGTTTGCCTGATTCAAGCGAGCAAAACTCAGCTTGGCACCCTCGAGATTAGTACCAATAAGTTTAGCCTTACTGAGGTTAGCATTATCGAGGTTGGCGCGGCTGAGATTACCATTACTAAGATCCGCTTCACTCAAATTAGCATCACTGAGATTGGCGTTAGGGAGATAAATATCATCTAACTCTGCACCAGGAGCATCCAATTCTCTAAGAGAAACACCATCCTCATTCAAATCTTGGAGTGCGATGACTCTTGCATAACTTTTTCTGATGCCGTGGGAGCCATCAACTACACTCCAAGCTTGGTAGTGAAATTGTTTTTTGCGATCGGGAGCTTCCTTAACGAATAGAACTAAGGCAACTATGAGACTGACAACATCAGCAGACTCCAGAGCGTCTGCAAGCAGAGAATTGTCATCGGCTATCACAAAAAGTATTGTGACTATTACAGATGAAACAAGAGCAATTAACCATGCTGGTTTTGTCCAAAAAGCATCGAGAGCTTTCGCCGGAATTTCTTTGAGCATGGCTAGCCACTTCTGTATTGATAATTGGGGCAGAAGTTGCCGATAACTGTCGCCGATCTTCCCTATAATTGCTTTGAGGAATTCACCATCCCACTGAATTGATACTAAAGGCTTTTTCTGTTGCTCTACTTGCGGCTCGTTTAGTAGTTCTGCCTTGGATTCTGAAGGCTGCTTAATCGTTGCTGCTGTTTCATTTCGGGCAACTTTTGGTTGATTATCTACACCAGCACCTTTTAACATCTTCATGGTAATGGCTCTGTAAGCAGCTACCCACGCTTGCTTAACTTCAACAGTCCAATCTTGCTCCAGGTACTGCTCCAAAGTAGAAAGCAGGGCTGCCCCAACTGGCTCGTAAGATTTGGGAATTGCTCCATAGCCAACGTGTCTGGCTCCCAAAGCCTTGAGTACTTCTTCTAAAGCTTCCCGATGCCGTAAACCTTCTACCACCAATACCAGAGAATTAAGTAACTTTTTCTGCTGCTTTTCCATGTCGGTACTAGCAAACAGGGGTTTCACCTCTGGGTGCGCTGTAAACAGGTTTTCGTAGAAGCTGGCGGCAAATTCATCCGCACGTGGTTTAATTTTTTCAAAACTGTTTTGTATTAACTCTACGGGTAATTCTTCTGGCTCTTTCTGGGCGACTTCCTCTAGCGTGTTCCCATCTGGTGTGGCTGATGCCGCCTCCGCCTGTTCGTTTGGAATTTCCTGGTGCAGGAATTCAACTTGTGGTGAGCGATTTGGCAGTGCTTTTCCCAATAAGTTAAATGAAAATTTACCTGAGCGAGGATTGATTTCCATATTTTTTCCCTGAATTGAAAGCTAACTCATATCATGTCCGCTTGCTTCGGCATCCCACGGGGGGGCGGGTTTATCAATATAATTCGCCTTTGCTCAAAGATTGCTGGTAAAACCCGCCCCTACAAAACTATTAACTGTACTCGTCCGATACTAGCAAACGTGATATCACCCATGTCTTACATACAGAGGTTTCCGGAATGCCCTACTCTAAAAAATGCAATTAATTTTTACTTTGGCGGAGTCTGAAAACCTCTGTGCTTTAGCTAGGGCTTGATATTACAAATCTAAATTCTCCAATTCGTACAACAGGGCAGCCATAAACTGCCGTGCATCCTTTATGCCCATTTCTCCCAGGGCTTTCCACTCGTCAGTACTGTAATCTAAATCAAGACCCATCACGTCTTGCGTCCAATAAGGCAAATTAGATGGGTTTTCCATTAGCTCACAGGTCATCTTCAAGAGATCTGGTCCTGAAGTATTTTCTCTAGGCTTTGTTGCCAAACAAAAGGAAAGCAGTTTTCTTAAATTGCTTTCTGGGGGAATCGAGATCAGAAAAGCCATGTTTTGTGCCAGGAAAAATTTTTCTAACTTCATAGGCATTTATTCCTTGTCTTAGTTTGCAAATCCTCAATTCAGGTTTTCTTGTCACCTGACCTAATTATGCACAAATTGCCAGGATTTTTGCTATAAATTTTGTTAATGCCGCGATTGCGCCTCTAGCTTTACCAGGTTCCCTGCCTGGTAACGAGGCGCAATCTGCAATTCTTCAATTTGCAATTAATCTTGGTCTTCCGCTGCTGGTAAGGGAAACCTTTCTCCTGCTAAATAAGCATCAAAATGCTGTTTAAAGTATGTCCAAGAAG
>DNGJ01000159.1 GCA_003486305.1 Cyanobacteria bacterium UBA11371 | reverse complement strand
CGGCGTAGAAGGCGTCCTGGGGCAAGAATATGGTCTTGCCCAATAAACTCATCTAGCGTGCGCGGACGCATTCTGGCGGCAAGGGGGGTATCGGGTGTGGCTAGTTGATGCGAGTCTGATAAGTTCATAAATTTATAGTAGCTGTCCCTACACAAAGCTAATTTTTTAGGAGAGTTAAAACCATGTCCAAGTTGAAGTTAGACGACAACGTCCTACGCGACGTATTCGCTTCTTGGAAGGGAGGGGTGGGTGAGGAATGAGCAATTAATCTTTGCTAGTAGGTTTAATTCTCCCTTTAAGGCTTCGGATATAGCTTCGGAGAATCTCTGTTTTAGTTCGATTGGTTTGTTCACAATATCGATCGAGTATCGCTAATTCATCTTCTGGAATTCTGATATTAATAGTCTTTATGTTTGGCATTGTAACGATATTTGCTTTACAATGGTATCATGCTATTAACTTACCAGTACCGATTGCAACCAATTCCTGAACAGGTGGCGACCTTAAGCCACTGGGGGGAATTGTTGCGTCGTCACTGGAATTATGCGCTAGGACAGAGGCTAGATTGGCTACGTCGTACCAGATGTCAGATCAACCGTTGCAGTTTGATTTCGGAGCCAATTGGGGATATTCCTGAAAAAGTCGATTACTATTCACAAGCTGCCGACCTCAAAGAAACAAAGCGGTTATTTCCTGAATACAAAGACATTTATGCTGACTGCCAACAACAGAACTTAATGCGGCTGGATAAGGCTTGGAAACGATGGTTAGTCCCTGATAAGTCAGGCAAGAGAGGAGGTAAGCCAAGGTTTAAAAAACAGGGCGATATCTGTTCCTGGTGAAAGAGTGGTTAAAGATTTGTCTGTCAGAGTTCATAATTGCTCTAGTTGTGGAGTTAGTTTAGACAGAGATTTAAACGCAAGTATTAACGTTTTGAAACGGACGGTGGGACAACCGTTTGCTGCCTGTCGAGGCTTAGTGGATACACAGCCCGTGAAGCAGGAACTCTTATTCGTGAGTTTAAGAAGCCCCCGCCAGACCGCCTAAGCAGTTGGCGGTAGGAGTTGTCACCTGGACACAGTTAGGCATTTTTGACGAACCCTCTGCCCAAAAAGCATTGGAGGCAGGATTAAATGTGGTAATGGATGCTTGCATCAAGGTTGAATATAACAGGTTGGGTATAGGTCGCTAGAAAATTGTTTAATCGGAAGTTGCCCCTCTTGGGCAACTTCCGATGATCAAAAGCATTGTTGCATAAAGTTTTGAGGTTATTTGGCTGCTCCAAACTGTAGTCATGTAAATTAAGCTTTTCTTTAGATTTATAGCGCGAAGCGCTGGTGTATTTACAAAATATGCGTGAGCCATAATTTATTGAACTTGCTTTTAGCGAGCGTGTACTAATTCCTCAATTGTAACTATACCAGCGCGAAGCGCTATAGAAGATTTTGAATCTACAACATTACCTTTTTCTATAACTGGCGGTAGTCGTGTCAGTTCTCAAGGAAATTAGTATTGGCAAGGAAATCAATTTACAATTCGGTTCAGCAATCCAGTAACTGCCGTTGCTTTTGATGGCTTATCTGTTGGCGCACCTACCCAAAATTTACTACTATCCCTTAACTTAATTGATGGCAACAATTAACAATTCTCCATCAATGTCGATGCCGACACTACCACCGATTTGTTCTGGGGAGTCAACAGCCCCACGCCCATCGCTGGCGTTACCTTCGACCAGGGGAACTATGCTTTTGGCTTTGACAATCTGGTCTGGCAACCCGTGCCTCATCGCGTCGCAGAACCCACTTCTATCCCCGAACCCATTGGGCTAGTGGGGCTGATGGGGGTCGGGTTCGCACTGGCTTGCTTGTACGCCAAGCCGCAATAAGGACAAAAGCGGTGCTGGATCGAGGTGATGGGTTGGTGGCAGTTGCGGCACTCTCTGACCAGGGCGCTGCCGCACAAGAAGCAATAGCGCGATCGCAGTGGAAACGTTGCACGTCAAAGGTATGATGGCAAATCACAAACTCGCCCAAGCGATACGCCTTACAACACGCTGCGCGAACGCAGATGCCAGTAGGGGCGAGTTGGTTCGAAAGCTAGAGTATAAAGCGAGACGGTATGGACGAAACTTGGTGAACTACCTACACCGACCTTACGGTACGGTGTAGGCTTCCCAATTCATTGGGGATTGCCTCAACACCCATAGATTTTTTACGTCCTGGTTGTTTTGGTCTTACATCCCCTCCAAGGGCAGAAGCGCTAGTTCCTAACGCCCAAAGCCGCAAACCTTCATTTCTAATATTTATTGCAGCGTTGATGTCTCTATCATGCTGTTTCTGGCAGTGTGGACAATCTACAAACCTTACGCCCAAAGAGTCATAACCGTTTTGCAACATTGGGATTGGTAGTAGAGTTTCACGTGCATTGCTGAGAGGATGGGAAGAAACGCCCTATTTCAAGGTAAGTATGACCAAACCTCTCAGCTTTGTATTTGAGCATGGTTAAAAACATTCCCCATCCTTGGTCTAATATTGATTTTGCCAAGTTGGGGTTTTTCACCATGTTCTTAACAGCCAAATCTTCTACACAAATAACTTGGTTTTCGTATGCTACGCAAGCGAGATAGCTTGTGTAGAAAGTATTCGCTGACTCTAGCTATCTTGCTAGAGACTTTAGTAACTAAACGTTTAGCTTTTCGACGTTTATTAGATGTTTTATCTTTTTTTATAGCTAATTTGTTTTGTTTACGTTTTCTATTCTTCTCTAGTTTTGCTAGTTGCTTCTTGGGTAAGTCATACGCGGCGACACAAAAGTGCTTAGGAATCTCTGTGGCTTGAGCAACGGAGAGGATGTCAGTGTAGGTAGTTCACAAGGACTCAAACAAGCCGCGACCTACGGGTTTTGGTTTTGCTGTGGCATCACCCTCGCCCACGTGGTTCGCCTCACCGACGCATGGATACTGTACGTACCTGCCTGTTGGTCGCTGCTTACCTGATGCTCGTGCGCCCTGCCAATGCCACTGACTTTGATGTTTCCCTGCGGCGCGTGGGCGGACTTAGCTTGTTCTTGGGGGCAGTGCTGGCCTGGTGGGATGCGATCGCTTTGGTTGCCCGCTCTCCCATTGTGCTGTCGTGGTGGCTGTTCAACCTGGTGCTACCTTTTTGGCTGCTAGTCCTCGCCGTAGTGTTGTTGTTGGCATTAAGCATTGTAAATAAGGAGTAGCGCCATGCGACCCCAACCCCTTGCAATCGGAAGCCTGGTAGTCGGCGTGGCTTGCGCTGGGCTGTCGTTGGGCGGGTACTTTGGCGATCGCTACAGTTGGTGCATCCGCCAAAACCCTTGTATCTCAAACGAGTCGTGGCGCAAACCTGACCCAGAAATCAAAGCGCAACTGATGCCCGGTATTGGCATAACCCGCACCATCGCTGGGGTAGTGGGTGCGATTGCAATGGGTGGTGCGTTTCTGGCTGGGGGTGCTGCTGCTATTGCTGAGGAAAAGCGCCTAGTTCTTGAAGCGGCTGCTAAAGAAGAAACCAAACAGCTAGCAATAACGCAAGCTGCTGTGCTGTTGGAGGAAGAGAAGCAAAAGTTGGCGATCGCTTCCGAACTGCGAATTGATGCCTTTGGCAACGAACAACTCAACGCCCACGCCAAACTCTTCTTGCTCGAAAATCCCGAAGTCATCGAGCGCTTCACTGCCCCACCTGCCCCATCTGCCCCACCTGCATTGCCAGCTCCACTATCACCCAAGCCAGAGCAGCAACCAGAACTAGCCGCCGCCCAAAAATTTCA
>DNGJ01000171.1 GCA_003486305.1 Cyanobacteria bacterium UBA11371 | reverse complement strand
CTGGCGACGCTGCGGAGTCATCGAGTATCGCGCGATCGCGATTTAGTTCAAGAAGGCGCTGCTGAAGGTAAAATTACTGCTACCCTAGAGCGCCAAACCGGATCGGTTGACCTCGCTTTAACCCTGCGGCGCAACGGACGTCGTACCGTTACCCTCAATCACCAGTCTCTGCGGCGTCAGATGGAATTCTTAGGCACGCTCAATGCCGTGCAGTTTTCTAGTTTAGATCTAGACTTGGTACGGGGTGGCCCAGAACAGCGGCGTAATTGGCTCGATACGCTGTTAATTCAGCTAGAACCCTTTTACGCCCACATTTTACAGCAGTACAACAAAATTCTGCGCCAGCGCAATGCCCTTTTAAAGCAGGGGACTCCGGGACTCCAGGAGCAGGTGACTCCGGGAGATTCTATTATTGAGTCGCAATTAGCCCTGTGGGATGCTCAATTAGTAACAGCTGGAGTCCGCGTCATCAGGCGTCGAGCCAGAGCTTTGAAACGTTTGGCTCCTTTGGCTGAATTTTGGCATCGCGCCATTAGCGGTAGCAAGGAGGTACTCGAAATTAAGTATGCCCCTAATGTGGCACTGGAACAAGACGATCCAGAATTGATCAAGCTGGCTTTTTTCCAAAAGATCCATCAGCGTGGTAGCTTAGAACAACACCACAGGACTACCCTGGTTGGTCCTCACCGCGATGAAGTTGAGTTTACAATCAATCAAACACCCGCAAGGCTCTATGGCTCCCAGGGACAGCAGCGAACATTAGTATTGGCGCTCAAGCTAGCCGAGCTAAAACTGATTGAAGAAGTCGTCGGCGAACCGCCGCTTTTACTCCTCGATGATGTTTTAGCCGAACTAGACCCCAATCGCCAAAATCAACTGCTAGACGCCATTCAAGAGCGGTTTCAAACTCTAATTACTACTACCCACCTCAGTGCTTTCGATCGCTCCTGGCTCAACTCATCCCAAATTCTCTGCGTTCAAGCAGGACATCTATACCCTCAGTCTCCAGCCTGATTTTCTGCTATTTGTCTGGAATCAAGAGTTGCCTATATGTAGATCGATTATTGACTCCGTTACCACCTCTGGTTGCTTTTAAACCATAAAAGTAAATTTACTTTCCAAAACGCATAATTTTATTAATTTTCCCGATCTACCTGTGGAAGCTTTGTATAGATTAGTAGTTAAGTTAATTGGGTTACATAGTGTAAAAAAAATAGTAATTTTAGTTAAGAATTATAGTTGTAAGTAAATTTTAATGGTAAGGGTTATCAAGGCAAATGTATAAGGTTATGGATCGGAACGAAATTGCGGCATTGGGTGCTTCTTTGCGACCCATAGATCAGAAGCTATTGAAGAAAGATGCCAGTATCGAACGCCTTTGGTATCAAGGGGAAGAATCGTATTTTGACGTATTTCTTGAAATCCAAAACAGTGAAATTATTTGGTTTCAGTTTACTTTTCGAGGAAAAGTACTGTGTTGGGATAAAGAAAATCCAGTTATGCAAACTGGCAGAACTAATGAATTAGGAACGGGGGATATGGGCTACTATGCTGCTAGTAAACTGATTAAACTGGATAGAAAATCCGATCAATCTTTCATTAAATTAGCTCATTCAATTTTGCAAACAAGAGCAGGTGAAGATATTTTTGATCGGGTACTGAAACTGTTTAAAGATTAGGGACGATTTAGAACATATCTTTAACAAGTAATATCGTGTCCGGTAGTAGAGACGTTACATGTAACGTTTCTACGAGTATGGTTAATATCGTTGTAGGGGCGGGTAAAGATTCTAAGTGAATAGTCTTTATAAACCCGCCCCGTCCGTGCAATGCGGAAGCTTAAGGACATGATATAACTCTAGGTGCTTTTTGCACTGATGTTTTTGGATTTATAGCGGATTGCAGCCTTCTCTTGTACGGCGAAAGAATGCAATAGCGGCACGCTTAAGGGTGCCGCTATTGCATTCTAAGCGCCAAAGGGCTGTACCTCACTCACTTGCAATCTACTGTATCAAGACAGGGTGAAAGTCAAGAAACCGGGTTTTTTAGAGAAACCCGGTTTCGCGGGTAGCTGCCGATTTTGACAAATTAACTAACCGTAGATGGCTTATTTAGTGATGGATTTCTAGATTCAAAATGTAGCAACCGAGTTGCACTTTTTCCGACCAAAGTTCGTATTCCAATCGCAGACTTTCTGGTAAAGTGCTACCGACTAACTTTAAACTACGGGTGAAGTTACGCAGGCGCATATGTCCGCTAGCTTGTAACGATTCGCTTTGCAGCCAATAACGACTGAGTCCGTAAACGCCTCGCTCCCAAAAGTGACGATAACTCACTCTACCGTTTCCTTGCATGGTCATGATGGCGCGGTGGGGCGAAATCTCTAACCATAAAAGCCTTTCCTTGGGAGTCGTTGGGGCTGTTGTAACGGCTGGGGTATCGGTGGGTTCTAGATTCCCTATAGCAGGTTCGCTCATCAGTAAATGAAAGCGATCGCGGTCTTTTTGATACAGGGTAGCGGCGGTTTCCACCATCGACCAAATCGGTAAATCGGTGGAAACTAGGGATAAACTCACGGGCTTGCGGTGATGGGTCAGCATTGAAGTTTTGAATTTGTAGCAGCAGGTTATATTCTTTTATTCCCCTGAATCAAAAGTATTCACAACAATCGATACCATTTTCCGCAGCAACTTGCAGGATTTCAAAATCTGAAACACCCGTAGGGCGAGCTTTTCACAATCCAAAATCCTAAATTTCAACTCCTGGGATGGTATCGGTGGGACGGGGAAAACGGTAGGAT
>DNGJ01000331.1 GCA_003486305.1 Cyanobacteria bacterium UBA11371 | reverse complement strand
ACAAAAATAAAGGGAATAATCGCCGTATCCGGATTTTGGCGCAGCGCAATCAAAACGCTGTAACCATCAAGATCCGGCATTAAAATATCGCAAATTACTAAATCTGGTAACTGTTCTTTCGCCAGTTTAATGCCATCAAAGCCGTTTTCAGCGGCAATAGTATAGAAACCTTTAGATTCAAGCTGTTTGAGAATCTGGTTTCTGAATGGCTTGCTATCCTCTATCACCAAAATTTTTTTCACCGTCTTTCCTCTCGCTGAGTATGGTAGACAACAGGTAAGAGGACTTCTATTAGTAAAGATCGAGATACTTTACCAGTCCTCGCGCACCCGCAACCGATAGTTTTGGGTTGTTTGATTTCCTCACAATTCACAAGCCATCACCCAAATAGCGTATTCATAGTTACAAGCTAGGTACGCTCTGGTAACAAAAAGCTTGGGAAGCTGCTTTATTTGCTGTCATCGCAGGGATCAACGGTGTTCTGGGTTTAATATCGCTTCCGCAATCGTAGTCATAGTTTGGATTGACGCGCAGGACGATCCAGAAATTTTACTAAACTACTTAAACGGAATTGATATTAATAGTATTTTGTACTCTTGCCGAGCATTGTTACCACATAACCACCCAGTAAGATTAATCTGAATGTCTTAACTGGACTTCTATCTAAAGGCTGATGATTTTTTTTGTAAAGCTGGTCACTATGCTTATAAAAGCATTAAGCTTTTAGGGAAATATGAAATTATATGGTAAGTATAAAATTCAATAAATTACGATAAAAAATAAAAATAACTAAGTGGGTATGAATAAACGTAGGTATGTAGATACCCGATTTCACAACAGAAGTCGGGGATCTAGCATGACTATTTTATGATTAACTACATTTTCAAAAGAATTGACAATCAGATCAAAAGATAATTCATTGCTATAGGGCTTTTGGGTTTTGTAAACTCCTATGAAAGATGCAGCGTTTCTCCAGCTAACGTTACCTTACCGATCCGCTTGATATTCTTCATCGGCTGGGTAATAAAAAATTAGTGCCGCTGACATCTCACTTAGGTCAGATTTTTAAAGGTAAGCAGTTAGAGAGAATATTCCCATGATTTTTGAGTCCCACTCTTACATAACTTCTGGTGGTGTTCGCGTAACGCGCTCGATTGTAGAGATTTTGATGGACACTGCAATTGAAGATATTTTGTCATGTCTGAATTGGCAGCGCGGCGGGTTGCTGAAAAGCAGCTATGAATACCCAGGACGATATAAAAGATGGGCGATGGGGTTTGTTAATCCACCCCTGGAACTTTCGACGCGGGAGAATGCTTTTACCCTAACGGCACATAACGATCGCGGTAAGGTAATGTTGCCTTATTTAGCCGAACGTTTAGAGGAGCAAGCTCAACTGCAAGATATTACTGTGACGCAAAATGCGATCGCAGGCTATATTAAACCCACAGAGCGATCGTTTACAGAAGAAGAGCGCAGCAAGCAACCTTCTGTTTTTACAGTTATTCGGGATCTGCTACATTCGTTTTACAGCATTGATGACGAACACTTAGGCTTGTACGGTGCTTTTGGATACGACTTGGTGTATCAGTTTGAGTCAATACGTAAAGAATGCGATCGCGCCGCCGATCAGCGAGATTTAGTGTTATATCTCCCGGATGAATTGGTGATAGTGGACTACTATCAACAAAGAGCTTTTCGCTATCAATATGAATTTGAAACTCATTACGGCAGCACCAGCGGTTTAGATCGTGCGGGTGATTTCATTAATTACAAAGGCGAGAACTTATCCCCGACGCAGAAATCCGACCATATTCCCGGCGAGTATGCCAGCAAAGTTTTAAAAGCAGTGGAATACTTCAAGCGCGGCGATTTATTTGAAGTCGTTCCCAGTCAAAAGTTTTTTGAACGCTGCGAAGAAGCGCCAGCGAAACTGTTTCAAACGCTCCAGCAAATTAACCACAGTCCATACGGATTCATCTTTAATTTAGGTGGGGAATTTATCATCGGCGCATCGCCAGAAATGTTTGTGCGCGTTGAAGGAAGGCGGGTAGAAACTTGCCCGATCAGCGGCACGATCGCGAGGGGACAAGATGCGATTGATGATGCGGATCGAATTCGGGAATTGCTCAATTCGCGCAAAGATGAATGCGAATTAACCATGTGTACCGATGTGGATCGCAACGATAAATCGCGCATCTGCGAACCCGGATCGGTACAAGTAATTGGGCGACGACAAATTGAATTGTACAGTCATTTAATTCATACAGTAGACCACGTTGAGGGCGTATTAAGACCGGAATTTGATGCCTTGGATGCGTTTCTCAGCCATACTTGGGCAGTGACAGTAACGGGGGCACCAAAACGGGCGGCGATGCAGTTTATCGAACAGCACGAAAATAGTCCCCGGCGTTGGTATGGGGGTGCAGTGGGAAGGCTAACATTTAACGGCGATTTGAATACCGGATTAATTTTGCGAACGATTCGATTAAAAGATGCGATCGCAGAAGTTCGAGTCGGCGCTACCGTGCTTTACGACTCAATTCCAGAAGCAGAAGAACGGGAAACTTTAACCAAAGCTGCCGCCCTGTTTGAAACTATTCACCGCGCCCAACAACGAGGCTTTGCCACTTCGCCCATCGTAGTAGATGAAAAGATCAAAGCTACCCCAGGACGCAACAAGCGCGTCTTATTAATTGACTATGAAGACTCATTTGTTCATACCTTAGCTAACTATATTCGCCAGACAGGTGCGATTGTTACAACGCTCAGACACGGCTTTCCGGAATCGGTTTTCGATGTGGAAAAACCCGACTTGGTTGTCTTATCTCCTGGCCCAGGTAGACCCAGCGATTTTGGCGTTCCAGAAACAGTCCGCGCTTGCATAAATCGTCAAATTCCTATTTTTGGAGTTTGCTTGGGCTTGCAAGGAACTGTAGAAGCATTTGGGGGTAAATTAGGCGTTTTGAGTTACCCGCAACACGGTAAATCATCGCGGGTTTTCGTTAAAGATCCAGAGTCCGCGATGTTTGCAGGGTTACCGCCATCTTTTGAAGTTGGCAGATACCATTCATTGTATGCCTTGCCCGAACATCTACCCGAAGAATTAACAGTAACGGCAATTTCCCACGATGATGTAATTATGGGCATCGAGCATAAAACCCTGCCAATCGTTGCCGTGCAATTTCACCCCGAATCAATCATGACTTTAGCAGGAGAAGTGGGGTTAGCGATGATTAACAACGTCATTCGCACCTACGCCAAATCTACCAATCTCCTGGCAGAAGATCGAACCACTTTTGAATATACAAACCCAAACGGTGACTATGCTATATTCTCGCCCGAAACCGCACCACATTCTTGAACAAATTGTGATTAACAAACAAGAAGAAATCGCGCAAATGCAAACATTGATGCCAGCTTCAGAACTGCAATTTAAGGTAGACGATCCACCTTTACCGCGCAATTTCTTAACAGCTTTGCAGCAAAGTCCAAGCCAACCTAGCTTAATAGCAGAAGTAAAAAAAGCATCGCCTAGTAAAGGAGTGATTCGATCCGACTTTGACCCCGTTGCGATCGCGCAATCCTACGAACGAGGTGGGGCTGCTTGTATCTCGGTTTTGACGGATCGAAAGTTCTTCCAAGGCAGTTTTGAAAATCTGCGGGCAATTCGGCAAAAAGTATCGCTTCCACTGCTGTGCAAAGAATTTATTATCGACCCTTACCAAATTTATCTAGCACGAGCAGCGGGCGCAGATGCGGTGTTACTAATTGCGGGTATCCTCTCCTATGGAGAACTGTTAGAATTTTCCCAAATTATCCGCGAATTGGGCATGACTGCATTAGTAGAAGTGCATACCTTGGATGAATTCGACCGAGTTTTGACCCTGCCCAACTTGCAATTAGTGGGAATTAATAACCGGAACCTGGTCAATTTTACCGTGGATTTAAAGACTACCCAGCGACTGATGCAGGCTAGGCGATCGCAATGCCAAGATTTGGGGATTACAGTTGTCAGCGAATCTGGTTTGTATACACCTGCTGACCTAGCTTTGGTAGCAGAATGGGGTGCAAGATCTGTTCTAGTTGGCGAGTCCTTAGTCAAACAAACTAATCTAGAACAAGCTGTAACCAGTTTATTAAATACCCAGGTCTTTGCATGAAAGCGATGGTCATCACAGCCTTCGGAGGCCCAGAAGTTTTTGCAGAACGCGAGGTTGATAAACCAATACCCGCTAAAAACGAAATTTTAGTCAAGGTTTATGCTACCTCAATTAACCCCGCCGATTGTGGGGTGCGTCAAGGAATATTTGGGCCAAGAGTCAAGCTACCTGCTATTCTCGGCTATGACGTTTCCGGAGTTGTTGAGGCCATCGGTGAAAGCGTAAAAGACTTTAAAATAGGGGATGAAGTTTACTATGCCATACCCCTTTTAGAAGGCAACGGTGGCAACGCTGAATATCATGCAGCCGACGAATCAATTGTTGCTAAAAAACCGGCAAACTTATCCCATCAAGAAGCAGCAAGCGTACCCGTAGCAGGCGGTACAGCTTGGGCTGCACTGATCGACCGAGCCAATATTAAAATTGGTCAAACCGTGCTAATTCACGGCGGTGCAGGTGGGGTTGGTTCCTTCGCAATTCAAATAGCAAAAGCAGCAGGAGCATATGTTTATACAACCTGCGGCAGCTATGACATCGACCTAGTAAAATCCATCGGTGCAGACAGAGCAATTGACTACCGCAACGAGAACTTTGCTGACATAATTTTGAATGAAACAAATGGTGAAGGCGTTGACGTTTGTTTGACTACCGTTGGCGGTGAAATTTTAGCCAGAAGCTTGATGGTAATTAAACCAAACGGTCAAGCCGTCACCGTCACCGGGGTAGCCGGAGATTTGAATTTAGCCATTCGGAACAATATCACAGTTCATTTTGTCCATTTAGACCGCACCCGCCCGAAACTTGATGCTTTGAGAATCCTCATAGAACGCGGTCAAATTAAGCCAGTTATCGGCATGAGTTTTCCACTGAATCAAATTGCAGAAGCTCATAAAAAATTAGAGCAGGGCGGCGAAGGTGTGCGGGGCAAGATTGTTGTATTTTGTGGTAGCTAATCCTTTGGCGCGCGAACAATATCTATTTATTGAAGCGCCAACAAGAAGGGGAAAAGATAGGTAAACCATTCCTCTTTATTCACCAATTACCCATTACCCATTACCAATTACCAACCAGATGAATACAATCTCTAAGTGCTTTGAATCTTTACGCGCTAAACGTCAGTGTGCTTTAATTCCTTTCATTACCGCTGGCGATCCTGATTTGCATACAACAGCAGAAGCTTTACGCATTTTAGATGCGAATGGTGCCGATATAATTGAATTAGGCGTTCCCTATTCAGATCCTCTCGCAGATGGCCCAGTAATTCAAGCAGCAGCCACAAGAGCTTTGCAACGGGAAACTAAGTTAGAGCAGGTTTTAGACCTCGTTCAAACTGTTAGCCCAAGCTTGAAAGCCCCGCTAATTTTATTTACTTATTACAACCCAATTTTAAACCAAGGCATCAAGCAATTTTTAGCTAGAATTGCCATTGCCGGAGTTAAGGGTTTAGTAGTACCTGACTTACCCGTAGAAGAAGCCGGAGAACTGTTAAAAAACGCTGCTGAATTGGGAATTGAAGTCATATTACTCGTAGCCCCTACCAGTTCAAAAGAACGCATTCAAGCGATCGCGCGCATGTCCAGTGGCTTTATCTATCTGGTTAGCGTAACTGGAGTAACGGGAATGCGATCGCAACTCCAAACAAGAGTAAAAGACATCCTGCAAGAAATGCGACAAACCACGGACAAACCCATCGGCGTCGGTTTTGGCATTTCTCAACCCGAACAAGCGCGTCAAGTCAGAGACTGGGGTGCAGATGCAGTAATTGTAGGGAGTGCTTTTGTCAAACATTTATCACAAAATACACCCGAACAAGGACTGCAAGAAATAGGGCAACTTTGTCGCGAATTGAAAGATGCGATCGCACCTCAACAATTGGATCAAAAACGTTCAACCGTACTCGCTTCTTAAAACTTAATTACACGGAGGCAGCAGCCCACTAGATCCTCGTTCCCAGGCTCAGCCTGGGAACGAGTAATAGAGGCAGAGCCTCTTAAAACCTCGGAACGAGTAATAGAGGCAGAGCCTCTTAAAACCTGGGAACGAGTGATAGAAACTTAATTCCACGGAGGCAGCAGCCCACTAGATCCTCGTTCCCAGGCTCAGCCTGGGAACGAGTGAATAGAGGCTCTGCCTCTTCAGCCCGGAGAACGAGTGAATAAAAATTAACTGAATTGCCAAAATTATGAAACTTATTGCTAAATCTGTCACCCTATTAAGCATCGCCATTAGCTTATTTGTCGCACCAGCCAACGCAGCAACGCTGGCTGTTAGAAAAAACGTTATCGATCTAACAACCGACGAAAAAAACCGCTTCGTCAACGCAATCCAAACTTTAAAAACCACAATCCCAGACAACGGTAAAATTAGTATTTACGACCAGTTTGTTGCCATCCATAGGGGTGCAATGAGCGTCATCCACTGGCATGAAGAACATCAACATTATCATAAAACAGATGCGGCGCATGAAAATTCATCCTTTTTCCCTTGGCATCGCGAATATATACTAAGATTTGAAAAAGCTTTACAATC
>DNGJ01000438.1:24874-27725 GCA_003486305.1 Cyanobacteria bacterium UBA11371 | reverse complement strand
GCGGGTTTTACCAACCATTTATAGAATAACAAACGGTTTATCCAAACCCGCCCCCGCTATATTTTTACGCGCTTCTTAACGCGACAATCGGATCGAGTTTAGCAGCGCGCCTTGCAGGAACGACGCCGAAGAATAAACCAATTCCGCCAGAAACACCAGTCGCAACGAGAATTGCTGCGGGTGAAATTCCTGCTTTTAAGGGAGAGAAGACACTCACCAAGGTGACGCCGCCGACGCCGATTAATGTACCGATCGCACCACCGACGGCGGAAAGAATAATTGCTTCGATCATGAATTGAATTAGGATATCTTGTTCGGTAGCACCGATGGCTTTACGCAGTCCAATTTCGTGGGTGCGTTCGGTGACGGAAACGAGCATAATATTCATGACGCCGATGCCGCCGACTAATAGGGAAATTCCTGCGATCGCTGCTAACATCAAGGTCAATCCATTAGTAATCGTACCAACAATTGTCAGCACATCGCGCTGAGTTCTAATTGTAAAATCATCTTGGTTGGTAATCTTGTGCCGCAGTCGCAACAAATTGCTAATTTGAAATTGTGCCGCACCGATGCTTTTAGTATCTTTAGCCGAAACCGCAATAAAATCTACCAAAAGTCCATAGGGAGAAGTTCTACCCCGCAGACGGTTCGCCATTGTAGTGAGGGGAATATACACGGCGTCGTCTTGGTTACTTCCCAAAAACGAACCTTTAGGTTGCATTACCCCAATCACTGTAAAGCTGAGATTTCTAATCCGGATGCGTTCCCCAATCGGATCGCTATTACCAAACATTTTTTTAACCACATCCGAACCTAGAAGTACTACTTCATTATTGCTTTTTAGATCTTCGTTGCTAATAAATCTGCCTTTGGCAACATCAAAGCTGCGTACTGTCAGGAATTCAGGAGTGACGCCAAATATTTGGGTATTGGTATTTTTGTTGCGGTAAACTACTGTCTGTTGGCTTTGAATTTGCGGGGCGACTTCGCTTACTGAGGGTACTTGGCGCGCGATCGCTTGTGCATCTTCTAGTACCAACGTTCTAGGTAAGTCTCGGTTTCGTTGAGCGTTTTGATTACCTGGAAGGATAAACAAAACGTTAGGTCCAAGCGATTCAAATTGTTCGGATGCTAACCGCTGCGCCCCTTGTCCAATTCCCACCATTGCAATCACTGAAGCGTTGCCGATGATAATTCCTAACATTGTCAGACTACTCCGCAGCTTATTTGCTGTGAGGGTAGTCGCCGCCATTTTTACGCTTTCTAGAATGTCCATTGCTAATTGGTGATTGCTAATTGCTAATTGCTAATTGCTCATTGCTCATTGCTAATTGGTGATTGCTAATGGCTAATTGCTATTTTCTATTAGCCATTAGCCATTAGCCATTAGCCATTAACTATTTTCATCTGGTTTTGGTCTACTATCTTTCGGCATGTCGATGAAGACTCTCTCGCCCTGATTTACTCCTTGTAAAATCTGGGTTTGATCGCCAATTGTTGGCCCAATGGTTACGGGACGAAATTCGGGTTTGTTATCCTTGCCCGGTACCATCACGCCCTGCTTGCCTCTTTGAGTCACAATTGATACCGTAGGAACGACCAGGGCATTGGGTAATTCTTGCCCCAAAAACGTTAAATCTATATTCATTCCCGATCTGAGGGTTTCTTGTCCAGTATCAAGTGATGCTCGTACTTGGAAAGCAGTGACGTTTTGCTCTAGTACTGCTTCGGGGGCAATTAAGCGGACGCGACCTTTAAAGGTTTGGTCGGGATAGGCATCGGCGACAATTTCAACGGGTTGGTTGATTTTTATTTGTCCGATATTGATTTCTGGGACTCTGGCGAGGACTTCTAAACCTCTTGCGATCGCCACAATAGAAGTAGAAGTTGCAGAAGCGGAACTAGAACCTGAAGTTGTCGGCGTCACGAAAGCACCGACGTTGGCGTATTTCTGCGTCACGATCCCATCGAAAGGAGCGCGGATAATCGTATCGTCGATTTGCACTTGAATTGCTTGTAAGCGTCCCCTCGCTTCTGCTACCGTTGCTTCGGCTTGGGCAATATCTTCTCTACGGCTACCGTTTTGCAGCTGATCTAACGCTTGCTGCGCTTCTCTTACCGCCGCTTGTCGCTGAGCAATTATTTCCGGACGAGTACCAGAAAGCAACAAATTTACAGCTTGCTGCGCTTCTCTTACCGCCGCTTCTCTTTGGGCAATTTCCTCGCGTCTTGTCCCGGAAAGTAACAAATTTACAGCTTGCTGCGCTTCTCTTACCGCCGCTTCCCGTCGGGCTATTTCTTCGCGCCTCGCGCCGGAAAGCAATAAATTTACAGCTTGCTGCGCTTCTCTTACAGCAGCTTCTCGCTGGGCAATTTCCTCGCGTCTTGTGCCAGACAGTAACAAATTTACAGCTTGCTGCGCTTCTTTTACCGCTGCTTCTCGCTGGGCAATTTCCCCTGGCGAGGTGCCATTCTGGACTTGTGCCAAACGGCGTTTGGCTTCTTCCAAATTAGCCTGTGCGGTGCGGGATTCTGAAATCACCTCTTGCAAGCGATCGCGCGAAATCGCTCCCTGCTGTGCCAAAGACTGATTGGCTCTCAAACGCTCGTTTGCTAAGTCTACCCTTGCTTGGGCTGCTTGTATTTGAGATCGAGCTTGGGCAATTTGTTCGGGATTAGCGGTTCTAGCCGCCGTTAGCTGGGCTTGAGCTTGGGCTAGACGCGCTCTAGCTTGGGCAATTTCTTCCGGACGACTCCCTGCTTGTGCCTCGGCTAGCTGGGCTTGAGCTTGGGCTAGACGCGCTCTAGCTTGGGCAATTTCTTCCGGACGACTCCCGGCTTGCGCTTC
>DNGJ01000438.1:0-24670 GCA_003486305.1 Cyanobacteria bacterium UBA11371 | reverse complement strand
CTCCCGGCTTGCGCTTCGGCTAGCTGGGCTTGGGCTTGGGCTAAACGACTGCGCGCTTGGGCTATTTCTTCTGGACGGCTCCCCGCACGCGCCTGGGCTAACTGCGCTTGGGCTGCGGCTAAACGACTGCGCGCTTGAGCAATTTCTTCCGGACGACTACCTGCTTGGGCGTCTGCTAATTGAGCTTGTGCTGCGGCTAGACGCGCTCTAGCTTGGGCAATTTCTTCTGGACGACTCCCGGCGCGCACTTTAGCCAATTGGGCTTGAGCTTGCTCTAGACTGGCTCTGGCTTGAAGTAACTGCGCTTGCAGTTGGGAATTATCCATCCGGGCGATAATTTGTCCCGCCTGCACCTTATCCCCTTGTTCTACCAGCAACTCGCGCAAAATCCCAGAAGTTTTAGGACTGATGTTGACGCTTTGAACTGGCACGATCGTACCGCTGGCAGTAATCCGGACGGTGAGGTTTTTCGATTCCACGGGCACGGTTAAAGCCGTCACATCGGTCTGCGGCGTTGCTCGATTCAGCGCCACATAAGTGCCACCAGAAACAGCCAACAGACCTGCGGCGACTAACCCGACCACCCAAGGTGTCCGCTGGTCAACTTTTTTACCAATTAAAGGGAGTTGCATGGGCTTGGTTTTCCGAGCAGGGAGTAAGGAACAAGTTAATTGCCGAGTTGCCCTAAGCGTCCGTTTTGCAGCTTTGTGTTTATCTAATCCAGACTTCTTGGAGCCAATCGGGATGAAAACCGTGACGTTTTTTGCTTCATCTTTCTTAATCTTAACGATTTTGTTACAATTTCCGCGCCCATTCTCATAGTAGGGTTAGGGGTGGAAATCCCGCCTCGCCCGATCGGCTAAACCTGAGTGGATGATATGACCTTCGTCTGCTGCTGAATCAACTATGATAATGACTATCTGCCTGTGGAAGACGGGCGGCTGCCTGGGTTCTCGATCTATCTTTTTTGGTCGAGATAAAGGTCGCAAGACCTCCAGACGCTGTGTAAGACCAAGATCGTACTCGGTACGAACTCTTTTCGGAGAGTACCCAACGTGGCAACGGCGAATGAGACAGGAAGCCCGCGCCATACTGCTTGCGGTTGGCGATGGGTACTTCACGCTGGAAAAACCCTTTTGTTTTAATGGCTATATGCCCAATCGCAATTCTTGGCTTTCTGTTATCCTGCTGTTTGGTCTGTTCAATATGACCAAGCCTGCATCCGCGCAGGCATTAATACCCCACACGCTGCAACTTAACTCGACTCAGCTAGAGCAACAGGGTTTGAGTTTGGCACAGGAAGCAGCACAGTTGGCGCAATTTCAACAATACGAATTAGCTTTGCCCCGCGCGCGGTTGGCAACCCAGCTAGCACCGAAGAACTTTCAAGCTTGGTTTTTGTTGGGAGGCTTGTATTTACAATCCGATGAGATAGATAAAGGAATTGCCGCGTTGCAAGAGGCGAGGAGATTGAATGCCAATGAATCGACGATTTTATTTGCTTTAGGATCGGCTTACTTTCAAAAACAACAATACGAACAAGCGATCGCAGAAATCCAAGCTGGGTTGAAAATTAAACCCAATGTGCCGGAAGCGTTATTTGATTTGGGTAACGCCTACTATAAGCTAAGGAAGTTTCCCGAAGCGATCGCATCTTATGAAAAAGCGATCGCGGCGGAAGCAAAATTTTGGCCTGCACTAACCAATATCGGCTTGATTAAATACGAACAAGGCGATATAGATGGGGCGATAGGTATGTGGCGCAAGTCGGTGGAAATTGATAAAGAAGCCGCAGAACCTCAACTAGCGCTCGCAGTGGCGCTGTATGCTAAAGGCGATCGCGAACAAGGCATCGCGTTGGGAGAAGCGGCGCTGCGCTCAGACGATCGTTATGCCAATGTAGACTTTTTAAAGGAAAATCTTTGGGGGGATCGCTTGATTCAAGATGCCCAAAAACTGCTCGCTACCCCCAGAATTCAAGCGACAATTGCTCAAGCGCAAGAGCAGCGATCGCAACAACAGCAACGCCCTCCCCGGTAAGTTGAGCTTCTTGTGCAAGTGTGCTTCTTGTGCAGGGGAGATGGGGAAGATGGAGAAGATGGGGAAGCAATCATATCGTGTCCGGTAGTATCGGACTTGTATGGTTAATGATGTTGTAGGGGCGGGTTTAACCAGACTCCTTTGAGCGCAAGCGAATTATATTGATAAACCCGCCCCCTTGTATGGTTAACGATGTTTACGGTGTGGGTTTAACCAGACTCCTTTGAGGCTTTTACCAATCTGTGAGTTAGATCGTCGGGATATGATTCCATAGTCACGAAAGTATCTACGTGACATTCTGCCTTTTGTTTAATTTTATGCCAAGTTTCTTCGTCGAAGCGATCGCACACCATGCCGCGAATTGCTTTATTCACTAAGCCGTACATCAAAATCTCCTCTTGCTGCTGTATGATTTATTCCCCAACGTCCACAGGAATTTGGTAAATCAGCTTTGACAGGTGTCGCATTTATAATCTATCTGCTAACGGACAAATCTTAGTTCAGGGAAATTACGGATAAAACAGTTTAATACCCATTTACCCTAGCAATTATACGTATCCTAGAACCACAGAATCGGTCGGATAGAAGATTAATTTCTGCGTTCTGGTTGAAATAATTACCAAGATTACGCATAAAAGCCACAGCGAAAATGTTAAAAAATCTAAAAATAAGGGTTGGAAAAGCACCTGCCGTGCTAAACGGGAGAAAGTATCAAATATACGGCTAGTGCAGCCTGGGATAAATAACTCCCTTGTCTATAAAAGGCTGGCGGCGTTGCTAACCACGGCAAAAGCGATCCGCACTCTTGCACGACAGCAGCAAAAATGGTAATTTATCCGATGCCAAAAACCCAGTAGCAGAATTTGGCTACCGACCCTGGCAGAAAGGGTTTTTCTCAAGAACGCGCTCGGTATTTGCCCCAAACAGCTAAATATAGTACATAAGTACTTAATAGCAAGGGCAAGCTGGCTTGGGGCAACAAGCGAGCCTTCTTGCCACTACCTGATCGAGGCGGGTGTGGGGGGATTGCAAATCAACCGTGGGGCAAAAGCTACTTAATCTTTGGGCAGCAGTGCCATAATCTGATCCACAAACATTTGATGATCGACCACGGGTTTAGAGATGTATCCATCTGCACCGCTTTGCTTGAGAAAGTTTTCGCGATCGCCCTCCATCGCGTGAGCCGTGACCAGGATAATAGGAAGGTTGGCAGTCTGGGGGTCAGCTTTGAGCATCTGGGTGATCTTAATCCCGTCAACTGCCTGACCTTGGTATACACTGCGAGCCAGGGAAACATCCATCAAAATCAAGTCGGCTTTCCCAGACTGAGCAATTTGTATCACCTCTTCCACGTCCTCGGTTCCCTGAACGGCTAAGCCTCCCCGCTTGGTGAGAATCTTGGAGAAAACGCGATAATTTATCGGATCGTCTTCGACAATCAAAACTGTCTTCATGGCTTTTCCTTTTTACTTGATTGGGAGTAAGACACCCTTGCTTCTGCCGTTTGATACTACTGTGAAAAGAGTCGTTTGTCTTTTATCGGTGGTCAGTAGATGCCCCTTTACAGCAGTCAGTTGTTGAAGGGCGACCGATCGATGACCGATGACCAATGACCGATGACCGATTTTGTTATTTTTTTTGTATTCATAAGGAATTAGACTCATGGCTAAACAGCTAAACCTTCTCTCGGGACAAGTCATCACTACAGCCCTGCACACCGAGATGCAACGGTCATATCTTGAATATGCCATGAGTGTCATCGTTGGTAGAGCATTACCGGATGTGCGGGATGGGTTGAAACCCGTCCATCGTCGCATTTTATATGCGATGCACGAGTTGGGATTAACACCGGATCGCCCCTACCGCAAGTGCGCTCGCGTGGTGGGGGACGTGCTGGGGAAATATCACCCCCACGGCGATCAGGCGGTTTATGACGCCCTGGTAAGGATGGTACAAGACTTTTCCTGTCGCTACCCCCTTCTAGGGGGACATGGTAATTTTGGTTCGGTGGATGATGACCCACCAGCGGCGATGCGCTATACGGAAACGCGCCTTGCTGCGATCGGTCACGAGGCGATGCTGTCGGAAATTGGCGAGGCTACGGTTGATTTTATCAGCAACTTCGATAATTCCCAGCAAGAGCCAAGCGTGCTACCCGCCCAACTGCCGTTTTTGTTACTCAACGGATGTGCGGGAATTGCGGTGGGAATGGCAACTAACGTACCGCCCCACAATTTGGGAGAATTGATCGATGGTTTAATTGCTTTGATCGATAACCCAGAATTGCCGTTCGAGAAGCTGCTAGAACTGATTCCGGGACCTGATTTCCCCACCGGGGGCGAAATTGTGGGAACTGAAGGCATCCGGGAAGCTTACTCGACGGGTAAAGGCAGCATTACGGTGCGCGGTGTGGTCAAAATTGAGGAAATTCAGGGAAGTCGGGGACGCCACCGCCGACAGGCTATTGTAGTGACTGAGTTGCCTTTCCAGGTGAATAAAGCTGGCTGGATCGAAAAGGTGGCAGAATTAGTCAACCAGGGGCGAGTTGAGGGTATTGCCGATTTGCGGGATGAGAGCGATCGCGATGGGATGCGCGTCGTTATCGAACTCAAACGCGAAGTCAATCCCCAAGATGTCCTGGAACAGCTTTACAAACAAACTGCGCTTTCAAGTAATTTCGGCACTATTATGCTGGCGTTGGTAGACGGACAGCCGCGCCAGTTAAGCTTGCAGCAGGTGTTGCAAGAATTTCTCACTTTCCGCGAGCAAACGCTGACTCGCCAATATACCCACGAGTTAGAACAAACACAGAGACGCCGCCACCTAGTAGAAGCTTTGCTAACGGCGCTGTCTCAGTTAGATGCGGTGATTGATATTCTCAGAAATGCGCCCGATGGCAGTACGGCTAAATTAACGCTGCAAAGCCGATTTAATTTTAGCGATCGCCAGTGCGATGCGATTCTATCAATGCCGTTGCGACGACTGACGGGGTTAGAAAGACAGCAGTTGCAGACAGAGTTTGACGAATTATCTGCCAAAATTGAGGAGTTGCAGCGGTTGTTAAGCGATCGCCGCGAACTCCTCAAAGCCTTAAAGAAAGACTTACGCGCTCTCAAACGCAAATACGGCGATGCGCGTCGGACTCGGATTAATAAGAGCAGAGGACTCCAGGACTCCGGGACTCCAGGACTCCGGGACTCCAGGACTCCGGGAGCGAAAAATGCCACCCCCCAATTACCAATTACCAATGACCCATTACCAGAAGAAGTCGTTCTAGAATTTACCCACAAAGGATATGTGCGGCGGCTGTCGAAGAATGGAAAATCTACTGCTTTAAAAGCGGGCGATGATTTTGCAGTTAAAACTCAGGTGTCTAATACGGGTGCAGAGTTAGTAGTAATAACCGACAGCGGTAAAGCTTATCCGGTTAAAGTAAAGGACATTCCCCAAACTTCTGGACAAAGCCGAGGAACTCCTTTACCCTTGCTACTTCCCAATGGAGCGCAAGCGGCTAACGAAACAATTGCGACTTACTTTTTGTTGCCCAAAAAACTAGACAATGCCGATTTAGTAATTCTGACTTGTCAGGGGCGGATTAAGCGACTACCCGCAACGGAAATTGCCAGTTTGAGCGCGCGGGGTATGACTTTAATCAAGCTCAAAGATAACGATAAAGTCAGCTATGCTAGCCTAACTAACCAGCGTCAAGAAGTTATTTTGGCAACCTCTGGCGGGCGCGTGTTGCGGTTTCAAATTAACGAGCAACAATTGCCGATAATGGGTAGAACTGCCCAAGGGATACAGGCGGTGAGGTTGCGATCGCAAGAAAAGTTAGTCGGCGCTTTAACCCTTGCTCCGAATGAAAATATCTTGCTCGTTTCTTCATTAGGTTATGCCAAACGGATGCCAGTTAGTGCGCTGCGACTGGTAAATATCGGCGAAATTGGCAGTCAAATGATGCAATTTATCGGCAGAATCGATAATTTAGTTGGGATGGTAGCGGCAAAAGAGTCAACTGAGGTAACTCTAGTGACCGAGAGACGAGTGGTGCGCGTCGGGGTGAAGTCGGTACAGTTTTATGGCAAAGATGGGATGGGCGATCGCATTGTCCAACTCAATCCCGATGAGAAAATCATCAATGTGGTAATTGGTAATGGGTAATTGGTAATGGGTAATTGGTAATTGCTTTTACCTATTACCTAGCATCGGTCGGGGCGAGTTTATACAAATTGTCCGTCGGTGGCAAAGATTATTGGTAAAACCCGCCCCTACGCCCATGAGGGGCGGGTTTATACAAATTGTCTGTTGGTGGCAAAGATTATTGGTAAAACCCGCCCCTACTTGTAATTGCTCTCGAAATAAGGGTGCGATCGCCATAAATAATACTCGCATCCTATTCATTACCCCCGTGCAAGCCAAACGACGCGCATTCGCGGCTATACAAACTCTCGACCGCAAGGCAAGGTCTATAAGAATAAGAGGGGTCGTTAATCAGGATTTGATATAACTCCCGATCTTTTGTCTCTAATTTAACAAGATTGCGAAATGGTTCAAACAGGTCTGAATCATTAGGCTTTTGGCAAAAATACCGTTTGTGGTAGGGACTAAGGCTAAAGTAAGTTTTGTCGCCAACGCAAAGTTCTTCGGATGCCGTGTCCCGACAGTGTGGCGTTGCACTCTTCCCATTACCAATTACCAATTACCAATTACCAATTACACTTCACCAATTACCCAATTTGAACCCGCACAGGGCAGATGCCATTCATAGGTTTTAATTGGTAGCCAAATGCGATCGCATTACGGACACCGCGCATAATAAGTTGCGATCGCTTGTTCTACTGTTCTAGCAGGCCAAGGGCCACAAGTAACCATATTGCGATTTCTGAAATACACGCCAGAGCCATAATAGAGTAGACTTTCATTTTTAGGTATTGCTACATGAATGGCTATTTGACCGCGATTCAAAATTACAATCAAATAAATATAATTGTTTGTTTCTAACGAGGAAGTATTAAGGTTTTGGATAGACCTTGTAAACCCTGAATTTTCTACATAGTAACTCTGCTGGATCGTGTTGAGATATTTAATTTTTTCTATGGCTTCAACTTCTCTGGCTCGGTTTACCATTTTGAGGAAAGAAGGTAGTGCGATCGCTGCCAAAATCCCTATAATCAAGATGACGATCAGCAATTCCAACAATGTGAAGCCGCGAGCTTTATTTTCATACACTAAGTATTGCCAAAACTTGCTTTTGAAATCAGACATAATTACCTCCCGATATAATATAGGGAATTAATAATTTATTCAAAGCTTCAGCCATTTGTGTGGCTGCTGGTTCCTCGTTGCTAATCTGCATCAAAATATTGAAGGCAGATTTGATTTGTTTTTGTTTCTCTTCCTTTTCAGGATTTTGTCCAGTTGCAGCTAAAATGTTTATTTGCCCTATTGCTTTAATTTTATTTTCAGATGTCAGGTAGATTTCGTTTTTAATAGCGGCTTTTAGTTGAGCCAACAAATTCTCAAATTTCGGTTGAATCCGGCTGTGAAGTTCTTGCCAGGTTTGGGGAACTTCGGCTTGATTCTGACAAATAGTTGGTAACCAACTGACACAGGGAAATCTATTTTCTATCTCTTCACGTTGCAGCATTTCCCGTGCTTTTCGCACAGCAACATATAAAGAATTACCATCAGCAAACAGCTTGAGAAAGTTTTTCAAAAAATCTTGTGCTGCTAAATCTGGTACAGCTTCGCGCATAACAATCATTTGCGGTATCTGCAAATTAGCTAACTTCCGCGCTAATCCTAACCCATCACAAGAATTGAAAATCGCCAGTTGTAAACCGCGTTCAATTGCTACTTTTAGAACCTCTTCTAAATCTTGAATAGTAAGTCGCTCATTTTCATTGATTTGTATCCAACCTTTATTGCCATTCCAGTCACTCGAACTATGTCCCGAAAAACAGAAAATGTCCCAGCCTTTTTCATCCAAAAAAGCTGCTTCAACTTCCTGAAATGTTGGCTTGACTAAAAACACCGTTTCTGCATCAGATAAATCCTCTAACGCCTTCCTATCTGCATTTACATTGATGCCTTTACTATCGCCTAGAATTGCCAAGATTCTGATCTGAGTTCTAGGTGGAACTGATTTTTTCACTCGGTCACCAATCGCAGCACATAAAGCGACTTCAGCATGAGGGTAATCTTGGAAAAAATCCCATAAATGCCAGGGAATGCGTCGCATTTGGATATCTTCTGCTTGAATGATGACCCGAATTCGGTGAGAGCAATCTAATTTTGAGCGTAATTGTTGTTGAATCAAACTAAATTCTTTTGAATTAAGCCATAGATTGATCTGTATTTTCAATTGATTAGCCAAGTCTTGCAATTCTTTTTTTAATTCGGGAATATCTCTGAGAGAAACTTGACTCACTTGGCTGGGTAGTTTTTTTATTCTGGGAATCCATCCTTGACTTTCATAGCACAATCGCAAGTTCTCATATTTCAAGTGAAACTTCTGATAAAGTTCAGCTATTTCTAAATTTGGCAGCAATTTTGCCGTGAATTTCGTCGGTAAGGGGTGTTCATCAGACCAAATATGAGCTGCGATCGCTCTAAATCCTTGCTCAAAATTACCATTTTCAAAGTTGATAACCACTAAATTATCTGGTAATATTTTATTATGACTCGACAGAACTCCTCTGGTCACTATGAAATTCATAATTCGATTTCTATATTCAGTTTGCTCTTGCATTAATAGAATTTGCTTTTCTTTTCCTTTCAATACTTTATATAGTTGCGTTAATTCGCCATATACTTCGCTTTTTTTGACATCAGATGGAACGTTGACCTTGACAACAAAAACACCATCGCCTTTGTTTTCAATACCCTGAATATATAATTCTGTTTCTTCATTTTTTACTTGCAACTGTTGTAAAGAAATGAATAAGGCTTTCCAATCAATAGGGCTGTGTAAAATTAGATCGACGGTATTAGAAATTTCTTGCAGCAGTTTGGTAAATTCTCCTGGTGCAAATTCTCCATCATGGGGACGGCGTTCTCGGTCGTCGGTTCCCGATTTTGGATTTTCCCGAAGATAATAAAATTTAGATTCAACTTCATCGAGTAGAGTTGTACTATCAATGTTCCAAGCTTCCAGACAAACTCCAGTCATAGAAGCCTTAGTAAAATCAGCCCCGACTGCTTGAGTTTGAGACAAGTTTGCCCAATCTAAACAGGCGTATCGTAGCGTCGCTTCAGTGAGGTCTGCTGTCTTGAAGTTGGCATCAGCAAGGTTGGCACTATCCAGATTAGCACCTCTCAAATTTGCCCCGGCATAAGATTTTTTACACCCATCACCAGTCACTAACAAATCTCTAACTTTTGAGGCTTCTAAAATTGTACCTTCCACATTCGCCCAATTTAGCTTGATACTTTTATACCAAAAGCTGCGCTTTACATTAGCTTTTCTAAGATCGGTGTTTTTGAGGGTAGCATGACTGAAATTGGCATTGGTTAAATCAGATTTGCGAAAGCTAGTACCACCGATGGTTGCAATAGCGATCGCAATCTTGAGCAGCACGTTATATTTCTCATCTTCCGCTAAAGTTCTGTTAGCAACGCGATCGCTTAAGAAAATGAAAGCACCTGCTAAAATTACAGCGATCGCGATTACTAACGATTGCGCTGCTAGCGCTTCTTTGGGAATTGTTAAGGAAAAATATCTAGCGCTATTACGAGTCACAATCCCAGTCGCAATTGTAGCGATCGCCATTGCTTCAGCAACTACTAAATATCTCAGCCAGTCTGCCACTGCAATTACAGCTAAAACGACAGCAAAAGTCAAAGAAACCACAATCGCAATAGTTGCCGCTATAATTAAAGCGCCAAGCACAATGATTTGCGCCGGTTCGCTGTTAGTACCCAAGCTAGCCGCCGCCTGTGAAATATTACTAACTCTAAAACCTATAAACCACGGACGAGCCTTAGTACCAAAAGCTGCTAAAATTCCAATTATAGGAACAGCTATACCCACAGTAGCGGCGATGATTCCTAAAGTTTTTTGAATACCTTGTCTAAGAATAATTCGCCATAAAACCCCATTAAGAACTAAGCTCAGAAAGCAAAAAGTTAGCGCGGCAATAATAGGGATTGGTTTGGTCACGTTGGGAATGATAAATCTGACCGTGTTATAAGCATTACTAACAGCAGCAACTCCTGAAATTCCTGATAGCAGTGAGGCAACAATTAATAGTCCAATTACCCAATGCTTTTGCACTCCAGCTTTTGCACCGATAAAGCTAGCATTGGTGAGATTGGCATTCGTAAAGTTAGCACCTCGAATATCCGATCCAGAGAAATCTGCACCCGTCAAATCTTTATCCTTAAAAGACCATCCTTGAAGATTTTTGTCGCGGTAATTTTGGCACATAAGATTTTCTATTCTCTCGTTCCCAGGCTCGCGCCTCTCTCGTTCCCAGGCTCGCGCCTGGGAATGCTGTTGAGGAGGCTCCCGCCTCCTAGAATAAAGAGGCAGAGCCTCTGGTGATGCGCTCCCAGGCAGGAGCCAGGGAGCTAGGTACGGGAGGTACGCCTGGGAAGCGAGGTATTACAAACTAAACTCTTGCGTCACACTTACTTCACCCAGCGCTACGGAAATGCTGAACTGTTCTCCTAATTCGGCAATAAATTGCAACTGGATAATATTATCCACTTCTCTCGATTCTGTGTCTAGTACTACTTCTCCAGAATCATTCATAACTATCAATTTCACCCCCTGTGGCAAATAAGTTTGACCTTGCATCGGACGCACCTGCACTGTGATATTGACTTCCTCATCGGGTTCTGGCGGAATGGTAACTACTAACGCCAACGGCTGTTCTTGAAGTTGGAGTCCCAAGTCAATCTGCTTACCCCGTGAAAGGCCCACAGCATTTTTATAACCCCATTCCAAATTGACGGGTTCTTGACTTAAAAGATCCTCAAGCGCCAGCCAACCCGACTCAATTATGCCCTCAAACCACTGTCTGAGATTGACGGTTTTACGAGACAAAAAATCGATTAAATCTTCTAAAGGTTGCAGTTTACTCAGAGGAATTTCTGAAGCTGCTGTTTGAGTAAAACCCAACAGCGTTGCTTGTTTCAAAGATTGGTTGAGTTGCACGGCTACATAGCCAATTCTATCTGACCAAGCATCAGGCGGAATGTGACAAACTTCTGCATCTGGTAAAACGGGACGGCATTCTAATTTGCCGATTTGTTTAATTTCCAAATCAGCTACGTCCAGAAATTTCAGCATAACTGGATTGCGGCTATCGCTGAGTTCCCAATTCGTCTCAAATGCCATGCATTGAAGGTAAAAATTAACTGCATAGACGGCGAGGGTATTCAGATAAACTTGTTTGGCTTTTTTTTGATTCCCTAGCCGTTTGCTCAACTTTTGGGCGAGGGAATGCGCTTCAAAAGAAAGCGGCACTGTAAAAGTTAATCGTTCGGTAAGTCGGCTCATTATTAACATCTCCCTGCTTGGTTAAGTATCCCTATAAATTGTTACGAAAATAATCGGTTAAATTCTGCAAATTACGCTTGACAAAACTGACAATCGTCTGCATGGGAATACCAAAATCAATCGAGAGTTGCTTCCAGGTTTTACCTTCCTCTAATATGGCTAGTGCTAAAACTTGCAAAGTAGCTTCTGGATGACCTTTAATAAATATTTTTAAGCGGTTTTCGGGGTCTGATCTGAGAAACTCGGCGAGCATTTCATCTTCGTCATCAAGCGGTTTTAGGTCGGGAAGCTCTTGTTTGAGTTCATTTAGGGAATAAGTAGGTAGTGTGTTTTGATTGTACTCTCTGCCAACATCAAGGCATCGATATCCTAGTATTTCGTTGACCCAAGCCATGACAGGATATTCGGGGTTATATTGGTCAATTTTTTGACAAATTTCTAGCAATGTTTTGTTGAGTGCTTGGTTATAAAGGTCGTGGTAAAGATGAGCAGGCCAAGATGCTGGTGCGCGACGACGGCGGTTAGGCGATCGCACAATTTCACCCACTAGCTTATTCAAGGCTAACCGCCGTTGCGAACTTTGGACTGGGTGCTGTTGGGCTTGTATGGCAAGCTGTTTCAGCGTTTCTTCATGGTTCTCCATGTAGGCTCCCTGGTTCAGATCTCTAGATACTATGCCCATGTTTGTAAGGTGAATTGGGGTCATGGGTACTGAAGGCTGCGATCGCTTTTCGAGAGAATCTCTATCTGTGTTTCGGGTTCGCTACGGGGCTTTTATGCAAATTCGCCGATTTGTTACAAAAGTTTGTGTTTATGCTTCTACTGGGGGTCATTGTAAATATTTGTCGTTAAACCTCGGCGCTGCAAGGCTTCCAGTAAGTTATGCGCTTCAACTAATTCACGATTTTCTGGTTTGCGTAACCACTCAGTTAGCGCTTCAACAACGACATCGCTCAGCGTCCAGTCTTTACCTGCATTCTTCAAAGGCGCGATCGCCCGAATCAGAAAATCGATATCTTGAGGTACTTGCGCCCTAAATTGCACCACTTTTGCCTTAGCCATTCCACCCTCGCCTGATTAACTCAGCAATTTTGCCACATAGCAAAGTAAATCCCCTTTACCTTGTTTTATTGCTTTATTGCTTTATTGCTGTTATGCTGTGACGAGATTCCAATAAATCCTGCCCTTGCCTCGCAAGGGCAATATACCCACAGGTGAACTATGGCAAAAGAATTTGTGTCCCCAGAAAGCAGTAATGAAGTGCAGATAAGCCGAGAGCGGATTAAGCATCTGCTAGTTGGCTCTCCCAGAGTAGTCAAGCGAACGATTCAAACGTTGCATGTCAAGGGATATGCTGAGGCTAACTTTTGGAGTAAACCTGTAGCTGCTGGTAATTTAGGGGAATCTGGTGAAGTGGTGAGTATTCTTTTGAGATATATCTTGCCAGAATAGCTAAATCAGCATCGGCGGTTGTGTTCAGATAGTGATGGGGTGGCAAATCCACCCCTCTTTACCATGTTTTTCTGCGAAATATGGGTTTGTTACAAAATTTTATTCTTAATCAATTCAGAAAAAATTTTATCTGGGTTGCATAAAACTATTTGGGTTCTGCCGAATTGTTTATTGAAGAGGTCGAAGCGATCGCTTTTCGAGAGGAGATGCGATCGCACTATCTTAACGATTGCTTTTGATGCGATCGCAATAGATCCTGCACTAACCTCACACCCGCCAGAGAATCAATTCTCTGGCTAATAGCAAAAGTCCTCTAAAGAGGACTAGAAAACCGTTTTCAGTCCACTTAAGTGGACTTGCGCTAAAAGCCCTTGGAATTCATTCCACGGCGGGGTAACAGCACTCGGCGCAAGATCTGAAGTTGCATTTTTTTGAAGGGATGCGGCTCCAAAAAATACCTCCACCATCAAGTCTACTTTCCAAGAACGTAAAGGAGTTATTTCATGAAAAAGCTTTTGACACTAGCAGTGCTAACATTGGCAACTCCAATGGTTATTCAGCAGGGTGAAGCAACTGCATCAACCTTGACACAAGGCCCACTTCCCAGGGATGTTATTTACTCTTCTGACGGAACTTTCGATAGCCCAAACATTTTTTTCAATAACCGAACAGACACGATCCAGATTGCTAAGCAGACTTGGCTCGGAAACGAATCTACCTACGAAGCTCGCATTTACTTTCCCAGTGACGTTGGTGCTTATGGGTTAGTCTTCAACGAATTCAAGTTTGGGTTAGAAGACAAAGTATTGGGTGCTGGGCCAAATACCTTATACGGTTACAATTTTCCAAACTATCCTAATGAGCCGCTGACGGGCTTAGCAGCTAGAACTCGGCTTGCACCTGATACTTGGCATCATATTGCGTTTGTACAAGGCGGAGGTACACAACGCCTTTATCTTGACGGTCAGAAGGTTGCCAGTCGCCCTGGTACTGGAGACATTTGGGACTCAGATGGCGGTGGCTTCCTGGGTGCAATTTTTCGAGATGATCCATCGAATATATACGATGGATTTGCGTATAGCTTTACCGGACACTTAGATACATTTCGCTTTTCTAATGTGGCACGCTATAGCGGCAACAGCTTCGAGGCACCTACAGGAGATCTCACCTCAGATGCCAAGACACAGATTTTGTATAACTTCAATTTAGAAGATTACTTTCAGCAGAACGGTCGTACCTGGATATCAGACTTGAGCGGTAATGGTCGTCACGGAAGATTTGGTACAGGTTTTGCAGGTGCAACTTCACCTAGCATCGTAGTTCCTGTTGACCCCGAAGAACCCACTCGCGTACCCGAACCTTCTTCTACGCTAGGTCTATTGGCATTTGGTGCTTTCGCTGTCGGTTTGCTACTGAAACGCAAACAACAACAGAAAGTTTTGGATTCCAGCATTAGTTAATTGATGAGGGAGGCGCGATCGCATTGCATACAATTGGAGTGCGATCGCGCTTGTTCCACTGACCTGGAGAAATAGCAATATGATGTCAATTCGCCAAATTGTTAAACAAACCATTCTGACTGGTTATCTCACAATTGAAGCCGAAAACCGACTGCGCCAACTTCTCCAAACAACTAAATATGGTTGGGAAGACATCAGCGCATTTATGAACTTGCAACAAGCCGCAATGGCGGGTCTGGTTAAGCAACAGTCAAGGGAATTACTGGTTGTAAAAACTTGATGGAATTTCTGTCATATTTGGTCAGCGATCGCATTGCATATAATTCGGGAGCGATCGCCACTTTACCAGATGAAACTCGAATGCGATCGCCTCATAGATTTAGTCGGGGTGCGTGCGATCGCCGCCCTCAAAGGAATTCTACGCGATCGCGCATTTCCTCTGGTTCAAGCAACTCCCAAATTAAAACCAACCCATTCACAATTTCGCCAATTGACCGACTGTTCTTACGACAGAAAGCAATTCCAGTATGAGTAGCACCAGCTTGATTTAGCCGTAAAAAATCTGCATCCTGGGTAAAAATTACCCGCTCCTGAGAAACTGCAAACGCCAGTTGCTCCTCATCCGATGCAGAAATAAGTCCTTCTTCTGGTGTGCTAGTTACATCAATCCCACGTCTTCGTAAGCTATCTGCTATAGCGCTACTAACATTTTCATCCAGGTGAAATCGAATCGTTCTTGGCATTTTGCTTCCTTAGCTTCTGTTGAACCAGAGAAGGTGTTCTAGCCTCCATCTCCCTCACAAATTGTTCATCTTCATCAATTTGTTTTCTAATTTCTTGCATATGGTCGTAATAATACGCCAAAGCAGCATACACATCAGCCAAAGTAATGCTCGGATAATGATAGACAATTTCGTCTGGAGACATCCCCATCCTTTCGTGCCAAATTACAATATCCTGCACTTTAATCCGATGTCCGGCAATACGCGGTTTACCACCACACACACCAGGAGTGATTTCGATATGTTCGGCAATTACAGGTTGAATCGACATTTTCTCATGTTTTGGGTTAAATATTTCTATTCTATCACTGCGATCCTGAGCAAAGCGCCGATAAACATTCCAGCATCTAAAAATACCAAGGTCATTTCAATGCTCGTAAATTCCCTCTTTCCAACCCGCAGGTACATACCCATCCAATATGGGTAACGGCGCTAGTTCAACCTTAGCCTGTACAATTAGCGATTCACCGTTGGCAAATTGCACAGCGATCGCAGATTTCTGTCGCAACATGTTCAAAAACTCTTCTACTGAGATGTTTCTTAAACTCTCAAGCGTAATACTTTGTTCAACATTCATTTATTTTTCCTTTTGCTGATGTCACAATCCCCTGTCCTAATCTTAACGAAAACAGTTGCGATCCGAGCGCGATCGCACTGCATACAATTCGATTGCGATATGCCAAGGGCTAGCTTCGCGATCGCAACGAGAGCCAGATGAAATAGGAATGCGATCGCCTCATAGATTTAGTCGGGGTGCGTGCGATCGCATGAGAGGAATTGATGGGGATGCGATCGCGTAGCTATCTGCTATAGCGCTACTAACATTCTCATCCAGGTGAAATCGAATCGTTCTTGGCATTTTGCTTCCTTAGCTTCTGTTGAACTAGAGAAGGTGTTTTAGCCTTTATTTCCCTCGCAAATTGTTCATCTTCATCAATTTGTTTTCTAATCTCTTGCATATGGTCGTAATAATACGCCAAGGCAGCATACACATCAGCCAAAGTAATGCTCGGATAATGATAGACAATCTCGTCTGGAGACATCCCCATCCGTTCGTGCCAAATTACAATATCCTGCACTTTAATTCGATGTCCGGCGATACGCGGCTTACCACCACACACACCATTTTTTCTCACCAATTTACCCATAGGAGCGAAAATGTTGAAGTTCATTCTATTTTTTGCAATTATTTATTACCTGTTAATAGCCCGGTCTTTTTTCACGACCTGGCTAGCCGTCTTCCAGCAAGATACTCAACTGACTTCACAAGAGAAGTTCCTAGCTATAGTAATCTTGTTCCTATCAACAGTTTTATGGCCTGTTGTTCTTCCTATTGCTTACTTGGAACTCCTACGCAAAAATTCAAAAATGTTGCCCGGATGAAATGAAATAAAATTGATATGGCTCCCGATGGTTCGGGTTTATATAAATTATTTCCGAACCGACGAAATTGTCTGTAAAACCCGCCCCTACAACACGAGCGATATTGCCTGCAAGCGGGCGTGTTTATTGGAAATATTACCCTCACCCATCCGGGTTTCTCTAAAAAATCGTCGGCAATGTTGTATGGATGTATCCGAAATATTCTGTACAAGTTAAAATTTTATAGTTGCCGTGTCCCAACCCAGAAACCCGGTTGATAAAATCATCGTCCGTAAGTCCTGAATCGATATTAAATATGATGAGCTTGCTTGATCTCAACTATCTGCAAAACGCTAACATTGTCTGTAAAACCTGCTCCTACAACGCTATACCCTCGGCAGATAGGGGTAAATAACCAGAACAGCGAGAAACCCAGTTTGTCAACACACCCACTTTGGGTTTAACCCGTGCCTACTTGGTTTTAAGTATTACCTTCGCAATGCTGATGCAGCACCTACCTGGATGGAGAAAAAATCAGAATGAATACCTTATCTTTGTCTTTGACGCTACAAACCCCTCATCCGTCCACGCAATCATTTTATAAACGATTGATGGATATTGTCGGGAGTTTAATTGGATTGCTCATACTAGCTTTACTCTTAATTCCAATTGCCATTGCTATAAAATTAGATACTCCAGGTTCTATTTTCTACACCCAAAAGCGCTACGGACTTTATGGCAAACCTTTCAAAATTTGGAAATTACGCACGATGGTACAAAATGCAGATTCGCTCAAAGATCTAATTCCTAACGAAGCGAAAGGGCTGATTTTTAAGAACCAAAAAGACCCCCGCGTGACGAGGGTAGGTCGATTTCTGCGTCAAACGAGTCTGGATGAATTTCCCCAATTTTGGAATGTTTTGCTGGGAGAAATGAGTATAGTTGGCACTCGTCCCCCCACCGCCGATGAAGTGATTCGCTATAGCGATTATCACTGGCAGCGGTTAAATGTTAAACCCGGTTTAACTGGCGAATGGCAGGTAAATGGTCGGTCAGCAGTGAAAGATTTTGAAACGGTAGTCGCTCTCGATATGAGTTACCAAAAAAAGTGGAGTATTTGGTACGATTGGGTAATTATTGCCAAAACAATCTACGTCGTCCTAACCCGAATCGGTGCTTGCTAAAATGTTTTTATACCGCATCATTCGTGAAAGCCAAAAAACCCGGTTTGTGAGCAGGTAACGATTTTAACCAGTTAAGTGCGATCGCTATACATCTCAAAGTACGATTGGATAGGCAAAGACTTGCGAAAATCCCATCGCTGGTAAAGGTAACGGTAAACCATCGTGGCACAGGTTGTTCTAGAAAACGTCTACAAAAGCTATTCCCCTCGTAAAGGTGAACGTGCAGTCATTCCAGTACCAGCAGAACCCCTCCTCGCACAAGGGAATGAAATACCTCAAGCATCTGACAAATCTTCCCCCTCATCTGGAAGTACTAACGTTTTACGCCGCATCAACCTGACTATCCACGATGGCGAATTTATGGTACTCGTAGGGCCATCTGGTTGCGGTAAAAGCACCCTACTGCGCTTAATTGCTGGGTTAGAAGAATTAACGGGCGGTAATATTTGGGTCGGCGAAACTCTTGTGAATGACTTACCCCCCAAGGAACGCGATATCGCAATGGTGTTCCAAAACTACGCCCTCTATCCCCACATGAGTGTCTATGACAACATCGCCTTTGGACTGCGACGCACGAGCAGGGTTGTAGGGGCGGGTTTTACCAACCAGTCGCCGAATCCACGAGATATCTCGTTAAACCCACACCGTAGCGCACCCGCCCCGGTTGGGGAGCAATTTTCTAACTTGGCAGAAAATATGTTGGTGGGGATGACGCGAAGTCTCCCGAAAGGTCTGCGCTACATATCTGACCGCGAAAAAATCATCCAAGAACGTGTGCTTGCCGTCGCACAATTATTGCAAATAGACTCGCTGTTACACCGCCTCCCGAAACAGCTATCTGGCGGACAAAAGCAGCGGGTAGCTTTGGGACGCGCGATCGCTCGCAATCCCCAAGTATTCTTAATGGATGAACCACTCTCTAATTTAGATGCCAAACTGCGCGCCGAAACCCGCGCCCAAATTGTAAAATTACAGCGTCAGTTGGGTATCACAACTATCTACGTCACCCACGACCAAACCGAAGCGATGACGATGGGCGATCGCATCGCTGTGATGAATCAAGGTCAAATTCAGCAAATTGCTCATCCCTTGGAATTATATAACCGCCCTGCGAACCAGTTTGTCGCCCAATTCATCGGTTCGCCCCCAATGAACTTTATCCCCGTCCAGTTTCAAGCACCGCTTTTAATTACCCATCCCCTATTCCGCCTCACTTTACCCGATATTTGGGAACGATCGCTCAAAAAGTACGATGGGCGCGAGCTAACCTTGGGTATCCGCCCCGAACACGTCAGCCTCAGCTTACCCGCCCCGAAAAATTTACCAGTTTTGGTAGAACTGGTGGAAGCGCTTGGTAACGAAACTTATCTATCCGTCCGCTTGGGAGATACCCCCCTCCAAGTCCGCATCGCCCCGGATCGCTTGGCGCGCATTGGCGAGCAACTTATGCTGGCGATCGCACCCGAAAAAATCCACCTCTTTGACCCCGAAACTGGTAGTGCGATTTTTGCCAAATAACTTTAGCCAAACCCTCCAATCATAAAATTTTCTAATTTTTCCTCCCTATACCCCCGCCGCTTTCGTTACATTTATTTACATAGGCGGCGGTAAACTTGCGTCTATCTCAAAACAGATACTTGCATTTTTGCCAAGCTTCAGTTACATTAATTTACATACGGTTACAAATCTTTACTAAACGGAGTTCGGACAATGCAAGGTCAAAATCCCAACGAAGCTAAGTTTGGTTTTACTCCCAAAGCCGAAAATTTGAACGGGCGTCTTGCCATGATCGGTTTTGCTGCTGCTTTGATTATCGAACTCGTTAGCGGTCAAGGCGTGCTGCACTTCTGGGGTTTGATGTAATCTGCCCGTTTTAACAACCTCTGGCAACCTCAAATTAGTGGGAGTTCGCTCAAGAACTCCCAATTTTTTGCAGCAGAAACCCGGTTTTTTGGAAAAACCGGGTTTCTATGGGCATAACAAAAAACCCCGATAACTTTGGAAATCGGGGTCTAAATCTGGTAAAATCTAATTTCTTAGCGGATATATTCCTTAAGAATGCTATTGCGATTGGGATGTCGCAGCTTGCGAAGCGCTTTAGCTTCGATTTGGCGGATGCGTTCGCGCGTAACGTTGAAGATTTGACCGATTTCTTCTAATGTTTTCATTCGACCGTCATCTAAACCGTAACGCAGTCGCAGCACGTCGCGTTCGCGAGGACTCAGGGTATCGAGGACGCTTTCTAAATCTTCTCTCAGTAAATTCTTAGAGACTTGATCTTCTGGTGTTTCCCCATCCGACTCAATAAAATCGCCCAATCGGGAGTCTTCCTCTTTACCGATGGGCGTTTCTAAAGAAATTGGCAGCTGAGCCGATTTAGCAATGAATCGCAGCTTCTCGATCGTCATTTCCATGCGAGTGGCGATTTCTTCTTCAGTCGGTTTGCGTCCCATTTCTTGGGAGAGTAACTTGGTAGTTTTCTTGATGCGGGAAATCGTTTCGTACAGGTGAACGGGTAGGCGAATCGTGCGAGACTGGTCTGCGATCGCCCGCGTAATTGCCTGCCGAATCCACCAAGTCGCGTAGGTGGAAAACTTATAGCCTTTTTCGTGGTCGAATTTTTCCGCAGCCCGAATCAAACCTAGACTACCTTCTTGAATCAGGTCTTGGAAAGACAATCCCCGATTCATGTACTTCTTAGCAATTGAAACGACTAAGCGCAGGTTGGATTGTACCATTTTATCCTTCGCCCGCCGACCCAAATGAAGGCGATGACGAAACGCGGGCAAAGCCATATTCACAGCTTGCGCCCATTCACTATCCTTTGGTTCGCGCTCCAAATGATCGAACAATTGTTCCCGGATTCGCTCTAATTCGAGTAAATCGGCTATTTTGCGTGCGAGTTCAATTTCTTCATCGGCGCGCAACAGTCGAATCCGACCAATTTCCTGCAAGTAGAGCCGAATTGAGTCCTCGGTATAGTGCTTTTTCTTAGTTTGCGTTCGACGACGGGTAGAACGACCCTTACCAGGCTTCTCGTCGTCTTCCTCAGCTGAAACCTCTAAAAACTCTTCTTGTTCTACCTCTTCTTCGATTAAAAAATCAAAGTCGGCTTCAGGTTGAACAAGGGTTTCGAGTACGTTGTTAGCCTGGGTCATGCCGCGTTCCTCATGCTCCTTTTGGGTTAACAAATCAACAACAACTAGATAGGGTGATGCCTTGCTTTTCCAACGACTTAGCTAGTCTCATCGCCGATCAGCATTTAACACTTTAGCAATTATTGACTGACTAGGGGAAAGAAACCTCGCTTCCAATTGTTAAAATTTAATCTAATGGAAGCTAGGCTTTGCAAATATCTTTCCGATTGTAGCCTTTCTGACAAAAATTGCACGCTGGCAAGTCGATTTTTCCATGCAGTTTTTTCTTGTTGTCTATCCCAACTTTGAATATCACGTAAAGTTGGGTTTAGCTAGAACGAGCTTGGGCATCTAAATGCCAAAGCTTGGGGCTTTCAACGCTGCTGGATACTTGAACCGGCGTTTTTTTGCCATGTTTTTTGATACTTTTGCATTACCCTCCCATTGCTGGGGGTATGTTGGACAGTAACGGGTCAGTTTTTGCCGGAAGAGTTGCGACTAAGGCGGAAACAATTTCTGCACCCATATTTAGCTGATTTCCTTGATTCAATTGATTGCTATTGTGCAAGACAAAACTTACTCAAAGTGAGCATTTCGCTTTCTTTGACGTTTGCTTCCTGCTTCTGCGGTGGGAATTAGGGGTGGGTTTAACGAGACATTTCTTCGTGAGTCCACGATAGGGTTAGTTAAACTCTCCCCTACTCCTTGCTGTCCACAGGCGTAAATTCCGCGCTTGCCGCACGTACTTGGTGTCTTGAGCCTACGGTCTTGCTGTGGCAGTTGGTTTTAGAGACGGGTTATCTCTTCTCACTGCAAGAGCGAGCGCACAGCTAGCTGACTTTAGCTGGAAGTTAGCTCCAATCCAAGCGATCAAACCCTATTTTTAGGCTAAGCTAATAGGTTTATGCCTGGATTGTCTTGACAAATAGCTGAACTCCTGTATGCCATTTTAATGAACCCTCGCGTCAGATGACAGCTATCAGCTTTGATAAATTAACATTTCTAATCGGTATTGGGAGTGAATAATCAGTTTTAGGTTATGGGTGATGGGTGATGGGGGATCGGCACAATCGGCTTTGCCGCTTGACCTGTGACCTATCGACCTATCATAGTTGACCTAATTAGTTTGTTGCCAAAGTTGCTCTACTGTAACAAATCTTTGGCCTTGTTGTAACAAATTTTTGAGAATTTGGTCAGTTGTTTGCGCTACATCTTGTCCCCCGCAAACTCCATCGTGCAATACGATCAGCGAACCGTTGTGAACTTGGCGCAGAACCCGACTTAATACGACCTCAACACCTGGACGCACCCAGTCTTCAGGGACAACGCTCCACATCACGGGGCGATAGTTCCACTGGTGCAACCATTTTAGGGTTTGGGGTGTAAAAAGACCATTTGGGGGTCGGACATCGCGGATTGTCTGGCTGACATATTGTAAATCGAGGTTGCAGGCGCGAGCGATCGCTGTTTGGGAAAGTTCTAAACTTTGCTTGAGTTCTGCCCCTGTGAGAGTGGGAAAATTGCGATGATCCCAACCGTGCAAACCAATCTGGTGTCCGCGATCGTAAACGGTTTTAGCGACATCTGGGGCGCGACTGACGCAAGCACCCAACCAAAAAAAACTGGCTTTAACCCCGTAACGGTCTAACACTTCCAACAGTTGGGGAGTATATTCCGGGTGGGGACCATCATCAAAGGTGAGCGCAACTTGTTGTTGTGTGTCAGTTCCACACCAAAGGCAGGTATTAAAAGTCGGTTTGAGAATTCGGTACAAAATTGGATAGAGCGGAGCCAGTTGCATGGAATTTTAGATTTTAGATTTTAGATTTGGGAAACTCATGCTGCCGATCTGGCTAGTGGCAATTTAGCCAGCGTCAACTTTGACAGCAGGCCGTTTAACAGCAAAAGGCATTGAAAAAGAAGTATTGCCTGCGGGAAGTTGTTTGACGCCTTCTAAAGCCTGCAAGCCAGCGCTCAGGGCATTTTTGACTGCGGGTTCCGACTCTTGTTCCAGCATTAGACGAAAATAATCGGTAACCGAGCGCTGTTGAGCAAGATCAAAACAACCCTTATTTGCTAATCGTACTAGCCGCCTCACCGCAATCAAGCGCTTGAGGGGTTTTGCATCGGTCAAACCTGCAACCAATGCATCAAACTGCCTTTCCTCTTGGCTTAGTTTAGCTGCGATCGCTTGCCAAATTAGTAAAACCAAGGTGAAGACCGCGATCAAACCTTGCAGCAGCACGCCAATAGCAATCGAGAAACTATGGCTCTCAGAGCCAATCTCGACAGCCAGGTAAGCGCTTAAACTAGCCAAAACCCCACTGGCGACTGCGATCGCTAACTGGCGGTTTGGGTCAGAAACGAATTGACGCAGCTTTAACCAATACAATTGCCAATTCCACTCTTGCAGACGATAGACTAATATCGTTGCCAGTACGCCTACCCCCATCACAAGCCACAGCTTCCACAGCCAAAATAACAACAGGGTCGCGATCGTCAAACCCAACAGCCAAATTCCCAGTTTGCCAAAACTTTGGCTCGATAACGATTTGAGGGATCTACTTTTGAATTTTGGTAGCGACGAGCTTGGAGTGCTGTTAATAATTTCTTGCCACCAAGACGAAGCTTGTGCCACGTTATAGTACCGCCGAGATCTACGTATATACAATAGCTTAGAACTCGAAGCTTAAATCATCTACGGTGAACTGACCATCAAACGCGCAGAAGGTAATTCGGTAGATGTTGGGCGCTTCTAGCACCAGTTGCTTGTTAGGAGGAATCGGGGAATCAGTTCCAGCTAGATTGGCTTCGGAAATCTCGACACTAGCCAGTTGCTGGTTATCCCTGTTATAAGCAGATAGAACCAGCCGCTGCGAACTGGTGACAAACGCTTTGACCGAACGCACCGAATGGGGAAAAGTTGCTTCCAGCCAACCATTTTTGGGCGCAGCCATCAACACTGTAGTACCGGAGTGCGGCGGAAAAGCTGGGTTAGAAGGACGGATGGCGATGCAATTGCGGAACGTCACTCCCCAGGGTTGAAACTGCCGATCTACGACTTCAAAACACTTTAGCTCTTCAAAACTCAACTGGACGCGGGTCGGACTCACAAGCAGATCGGATGGAATGGTTGCTTGATTGCGGCAAGGAAAAGCAACAAAATCTGCTACGTTCATTGGATCTTCCATCCTTCTGTGCTTGGGTGCTGCTAAAGTCACGATGCCATACCGATTACCACCGATTTGCTTGCTCATAGGACTTTATTTATACATTCCTCTAAAAAGCGAATTAAGTGTTAGACGTTTAATTAGATCGCAAAAAAACTCTACAAAGGGCTAAAGCTCGCCAAACTTTACGGCGAGGGCAATGCTTGACTTTAAGGTTACTTGAGTATAAATTAGCTTACTTCACATAGAGTAACACGAAAAAACCCGGTGAGGGGTCAGACCCCTCACCTAGCTTAATAGTGGCGAAAAACCAAGGCACGCGGTGTTTGTATCCTTGGATGGGGGCGCTAAGCGAGAGAAAAAATTACTGGAATCTTTAAAAAAATCGACGTTCATTAATATCTGCTTTAAGGAGAGGGCTGGTGGTGATTCTTGGAATCGGTTAAATCGATCTACAGGGTGCGGGTGTCACTCTCAGGCTGAAAAAATCAACCCCAGGCCAGAAGATAGCAGCAACAACTATCATGGATGCTAAAAATAGCGTTCTGGTTTGTTCATGTTTACTCCGCCCGGTTTTG
>DNGJ01000086.1:20933-34425 GCA_003486305.1 Cyanobacteria bacterium UBA11371 | reverse complement strand
CCAAGATCAAAATCATGCCGTGCCCGTTCGTAGGGGCACGGCATCAATCAGCAAAAACTACACAGCCAAGATCAAAATCATGCCGTACCCGATGGTAGGGGCACGGCATCAATCAGCAAAAACTACACAGCCAAGATCAAAATCATGCCGTGCCCGTTCGTAGGGGCACGGCATCAATCAGCAAAAACTACACAGCCAAGATCTCGATCTTGCCGTGCCCCTACTTCAGCTTTTGCTTGATAAAGGCCATAATCTGAGCTTGCTGTTTCTTCAGCGCGTCAATTTCGGCCTGCATCTTGGCAATTTGCTGTTTTAAGGCTTGAATATCTGCTGCACCTGCTCCATCGGCTGCTGCTGGTGCTGCCGGTGCTGCCGGTGCTGCTGGTGCTGCTGGTGCTGCCGCCTTTGCTGGTGCTTCGCGAGGCAGCTTCGCCTTTTTCATAGCAGACTGGATGCCTGCAATCAGATCCTTCTGCTCAAAGGGCTTGAGGATAAACTCAAAATATTTATTAAATGCGGGTTCTGGAATTTTTTCTATAACTTCTTCCCTGCGCCCCGACATAATCACCAGAGGAATTTTCTGTAACTCTGGTTTGCTTTGCAGTTGCTTATACACTTCCAAGCCGCCCATCTTAGGCATCAGGAAGTCTAACATAATTAGGTTTGGACGTTCCTGATTGATCAATTTAAGTCCCTCTTGACCATCTTTGGCTTCCAGGACTTGAAAATTGCCCTTAGGCAGCATTGCTTGGACTTGCTTCCTAACAGAGAGGCTATCATCGATAACCAGGATTTTATTAGCCACAATCGACTCCTCTGGCGGGAACTATTAGCTTAGGGTGTAAATTGACCCCTTAATTTTGACACTCCCCGCGCGTTTTGGTGCGGGGATTATTAAGACATTATCGTCTTAATATGCTGAGAACTCGGGCTTACCGGGCGGAAGAAAGCTGCCGTTAGGCGGTTTGCTATCCTAGTCTGACAACTAGCTCCTCGGTCGTCAACTTTCCCTCAGTTCGGGGGTAGGTTTTAACGTCTTGTACTGACGGACGAATCTTAGCACAGTTGCTTCTAACTTGACTCAACAATTTCGTGCCCTTAGCACTACATCCCGGCTTAAAAGACGGGGGTGCAAGTGCTTCTCGCCTTCCCTGATAATGCCAGTTTAGCGAAAGGTCTACAATTTTGATACAAAACCCGCTTAAAGTCTTCAGTAAGTAGTTATTCTATGCCGTTAGAAGTAAAGCCAACTGAGCCAACCACGTCAGCTGCTGCGCTGACTCGTGCTGAAATTGAGGCCATGCCGTCTTGGTTGCGCCGTTCCATCGGCAAAGCCAGCGATATTTCTACCGTTCAGCGCATTATTAAGCAGCGGCAGATTCATACGATTTGCGAAGAAGGACGCTGTCCCAACCGGGGCGAGTGCTATTCCCAAAAAACCGCGACGTTTTTGCTGATGGGGCCAACATGTACCAGAAGTTGTGGTTTTTGTCAAGTAGATAAAGGACATGCGCCGATGTCCCTCGACCCAGAGGAACCCCACAAAGTAGCAGAGGCGGTAAAGTTGTTGGGGTTGCGTTATGCGGTGCTGACTTCGGTGGCGCGGGATGACTTGCCCGATGGGGGTGCCGGATGGTTTGTAGCGACAATGGAAGCGATTCGGGAAATCAACCCAGAAACGCAGATAGAGGTGTTGACGCCGGACTTTTGGGGAGGGAAGAATGCCGCAGAACAGCAACAAGAGCGGGTTTTGATGGTAGTGAAAGCGAAACCGGCTTGTTACAACCACAATATCGAGACGGTGCGACGGCTGCAAGCGCCCGTGCGGCGGGGGGCGAAGTACGTGAGCAGTCTAGAAGTGCTTCGGATTGTCAAGCAGGTAGACCCGAGTATCCCCACCAAGTCCGGGTTAATGTTGGGACATGGGGAAACAATGGGCGAGATCGTCGAGACAATGGAAGATTTGCGGGGGGTGGGGTGCGATCGCATCACCATCGGTCAATACATGCGCCCATCCCTGGAACACCTAAGAGTACAAAAATACTGGACGCCAGAAGAATTCGACCAACTCGGAGACATCGCCAAAAGTATCGGTTTTGCTCACGTGCGTAGCGGCCCACTCGTTCGCAGTTCCTACCACGCCGGGGAAAGTGAGTAACGCTCTTGAGCAATGGTGCAGGTGTGCAGGGGAGATGGGGTGCAGAGGGGATGGGGTGATAGGGAGAACACAGATTTACATTCCCCTCTGCCCCTCTGCCTCCCCGCCGTCGTGCCGCTCTGCCCCAATGACCCATTACCCATTACCCATGACCCAAAGAAAAGATTTTTATCAACTCGCACTAAAGGTGCAACTTGTTTGGTATTTCTTAATAAGTTCCATCCATCAGGAGAACACTTTATGGCGAAAACCACAAATGCTACTACTCAAACAGGTAAATTCCCTTACCCGTTCCGCACGGGCTGGGCATTGGTGCTGTTGGCTATTAATTTCGTAGTAGCAGCGTTTTATTTCCACATCATCGAGTAATTGAAAAAGGACGAGGGATAAGGGATAAGGGATAAATTAGATACTTCGGCAAAAATCAACAAGGTAATTTTACCGATCGTCCAATCTAGCCTTATGCTTTATCCCTCGTCCTTTTACAGCGTGCCTTTGAACAAACCTTGGGGACGGAGGAGCAGCACCAGTACCATAATGAACAGGGCTACAGCGAGCTTGTATTCGGTAGGCAGCCAGAAGGTGCTGACTTCTTGAGCAACGCCGATGACTAAAGCACCTGCGATCGCTCCGTAAGGGTTGCCGATCCCCCCCAAAATCACTGAAGCAAACATCGGTAAAATTAGAAACCAGCCCATATTCGGGCGCACGGCTTCGGTTAATCCCAGCATCCCGCCGCCGAGTGCCGTTAAGCTACCAGCTATTACCCAAGTCCAAATCACAACCCGCTCCACGTTGATACCAGAAACGCGAGCCAGGTCAACATTATCCGCTACCGCCCGCATCGCCTTGCCGATTTTGGTATTCTGCAACAAAAAGTGCAGCCCTAAAATCGCTAGAAACGCCAAAGCCACAACTATCAGATCGAAGAAAGGCACTTTGATGCCGAAAATATCAACAGCGGCGGCAACGGGCAGATTGTAAGATTGATTACTTCCCCCCCAGATTAAGATAATGCCGTTGCGGATAAATAAAGCCAATCCAATCGACATGATAATCAGCGTAGTCGAGGTGGCGCGAATCGCGCGCATCGGCGACCAAAGTAACTGTTCGCACAAGAGCATTCCCAGTACGGTGACAATCGCTCCTAAAATCATCGCCAGCCAAATATTGACGCCGCTGCGATTCGCTACCCAGGTAAGATAAGCCCCCAGAGTCATAAAGTCACCGTGGGCAAAATTGGAAAGGCGCAAAATGCCGTAAGTTAGGGTTAATCCCACAGCCGCCAGGGCGATGATACTACCCAAGGCGATTCCGTTTACAGTTAATTGAGTTAATCGCAACAGTTGTTCATCCATCGTCACTTGACTCTCCAGTAGGCTGGAGATTACCAAATTGAATTAAGAAGTTGGTTATCCCTATGACACTACAACTAAAAGTTGCCAATATGGCCTGCTGTGCTTGTGTCAATACAATTACCAAAGCCATTAAAACTGTAGATCCAGGTGCAAAAGTAACAGCCGATCCTCAAACCAAGCTGGTGAAAGTCGAAACCGAAGAACCGCAAGATCGGATTCTTTAAGCGATCGCATCTGTTGGTTATCCCGCCACCTAAAAACGTCGGCGTTTGATGCCAAACCACAGCCAAATTCCGCTAAATGCCATTACCTTAAACCTTCAATTGCAATTGCAAGGCATGGGGTGCGCTGCTGGCGCTACCAATTGTGTCGTCAGCAATGCACTTCGCTGGCGCCACTTTCAGCCATCCTTTACAGCAATCCGCTATAAAGTTGAGTCGTAAAACTAGCTAGAAACCGGGTTTGTGATAATTTTTACAGCAGACTGCCATTTTTGTGAGTACAACATCTCGGAGATGGGGAAGATGGGTCTTCACGAGAGAGCAGCGAACGAGATATTATTTATGTTTTGGCTATTTGGGCTTGACAAAAACTTTATAAACGAGGATAATTCCGCAGCAATTCCTCTATAAAAACTTGATAAATTATTTCCGGATTTTTGCTTTCTCCTTTGTCTGCATCTGCGTTTATTACAGTTTCCGTATAATTATTTTGTAAAAAGAGGTAAGTGACGATAAATTCAGTAAAACTACTCATGCTTTCAATAAAAAGCGTATGCTATGTGTTGATAAAGGGTGCTATTCATCAGAGCCAGCGAGTCCGCAGCTTCATGGATTTGAGAGTTTCACAGTTGCATTCAAACACAGTAAACTCTCGATGCAGCCTCGCCGAAAAAGACTATTAACCCAGATTTCTAGAAGGTAATTAAGATTGGACATTACTCAAGGGCGATCGCACCCAACATTTTTCGCGAGATATCAATCCCAACCGCAGGTTGCCTTATTTCTCCGTAACCTTAACGGTGGTGGTGTCGAAAGGATCGTGTTAAACGTAGCTTGCGGCATCGCACAACAAGGCGTACCAGTCGATTTAGTGCTAATTAAAGCAGAAGGAATCTTCTTGCCCCAAGTACCGCCCTCTGTGCGAATAGTGGATTTACAAACCAAGGAAATTGACAAGCATCGTTCCTTCAAATTCCCCACCAGTCTCCAATCCACAACCAGTCTTCCCAAGTTAATCCGCTACCTGAAAAACTCACGCCCCGCAGCACTGCTTTCAGCAGGTCATTACCCAAATGAAATAGCAATTTTAGCCAAACATATCGCTAGGGTTCCGACTCGCGTTGTGGTATCAGAACATACCACTCTTTCCGTGGAAGCCAGTTTACTTCGGAAACTTCTATCCAAAATTATTTGCAGGTTTTGGGTGTAGCGAATAGCTCTGGGATTTTGGAGCGTAAATTAGATGCGATCGCCGACAAATAATCACTAACAACTAATTCTTCAAACAATCAATCATGACGCAAAAACAAAAACCGATTGCCTTTCTATTACCCAGCTTTCAACAAGGTGGATTGCAGCGAGTTGCTATTAATTTAATCAAACAACTTCACCAACAGGGTGTTCGCTTAGATGTCGTCGTCGCATCAGGAAAGGGAGCTTATTTAACCGAAATTCCCGCAGAAATCAGAATTATCGATTTCCATACTCCAATTGAGGATAGAATCGCTAGCGCCAGTCGAGTCACCCTACCTTTAGCGCGTTATTTAAGGAGCGAAAAGCCCCAAGCATTAGTTTCTAACTTAAATGTCTTTAATGTAGTGGCGGGAATGGCGAAAACTCTGGCGATGTCTCCGGTTAATTTAATCTTAGTCGAACATACTTCCTTTTCGATAACTTACGAGAAACGCCAAAAACATTATGGAATTCGCGAGGAAGTATTGCCGATTTTGCGGCGCTGGTTTTATCCCCGTGCGGATGCAGTTGTAGCAGTATCCAAAGGTTTAGCGCAAGAGTTAGAAACTTATTTGCGGATGAAACCAGGTGCAGTTCAAACTATCTACAATCCTGTGATTGACGAGAGTTTACTGTTAAAAGCAAAAGCATCCGTCGAACACCCTTGGTTTCAGTTGGGAGAACCTCCAGTTATTTTAGGAGTTGGCAGATTAAGTCAGGAAAAAGATTTCCCTACTTTGATTCGTGCATTTGCTTTAGTCAGACAAGTAAAATCAGCGAGATTGGTAATTTTGGGAGAGGGAAAAGAGAGGTCTAAGCTCAATGCTTTAATCCGCGAATTGGGATTAGAAAACGATGTAGGACTTCCTGGCTTTACCAACAATCCCTATAGTTACTTAGCTCGTTCCGCTGCCTTCGTTTTGTCTTCTTATCGCGAGGGTTTGCCCACTGTAATTATAGAATCAATCGCAGTAGGCACTCCTGTCGTTTCTACAGATTGCCCCAATGGGCCAGCAGAAATTCTCGCTAATGGTAAATACGGCGAATTGGTTGCCGTCGGCGATAGTCAAGCGATCGCTAATGCCATTTTAAAAGTATTATCAGGTGAGTCTAAATCAGTCGATTCATCTTGGCTGGAACAGTTCACTCTAGCAACTAGCACTCAAAACTATCTTCAGCTAATTGGTAATGGGTAATTTTCTCGTTTTTCTCGTTCCCAGGTTCAACCTGGGAACGAGTGCAGGGAGGCTCTGCCTCAATGGGTAATGGGTAATTGGTAATTGGTAATTGGTAATTGGTAATTGAAACTTGTACCGCAAAATTATAACTATGTCTAACAATACACCCCATATAGCTATTTACCTGCGCGTACTTTACGGTGGCGGTGCTGAACGAGTTATGGTGAATTTAATGCAGGGTTTTGTTCAGCAGGGACTCAACGTAGATTTGGTGATGAATACCGTTGATGGCCCTTACATGAAACAACTACCGCCTGAAGTTAGAATTGTAGGTTTAAAAGCTTCTCGGATGCTAGAAGGTTTACCGAAACTGGCGGGTTATTTGCGACAGGAAAAACCCACTGTTCTTCTTTCTGCGTTGCACTATAACAATGAAATTGCCCTATGGGCAAAGCGTCTTTCTGGAACCTCTACGCGGGTTTTCCTATCAGAACACAATACACTTTCCATTCACTCACAAAACCGCCGTACCGATCGCTTAGCACCGATTTTATCGCGGCTGTTTTATCCTTGGGCTGATGGTATTGTGGCAGTATCTCGCGGCGTTGCTAAAGATGTGGCAAATGTAACCAATCTTCCCGAACAGCGCATTAGAACGATTTAAAATCCCATTATTACTCCCGAATTACACGAGAAATCTTATGTAGCTATAGACCATCCTTGGTTTGTTCCAGGACAGCCTCCCGTTATTATCGGTGCGGGAAGATTGGAAGAACAAAAAGATTTTCCTTCTTTAATTAAAGCGTTTGCTATTGTACGAAAAGTGCAACGGGCGCGATTAGTTATTTTAGGAAGTGGCAAGGATCGCCAACAACTCAATAATCTGGTACGGGAGTTAGGATTACAAGATGATGTTGCTTTGATTGGTTTTGTGGATAATCCCTATGCTTACCTAGCGCGATCGCATGTTTTTGTGTTATCTTCCGCTTGGGAAGGATTTGGCAACGTTATTGTTGAATCTTTAGCATTAGGTATGCCAGTTGTTTCTACTAACTGTCCCAATGGTCCAGCAGAAATTCTCGATAATGGAAAGTACGGCGATCTGGTATCAGTGGGAGATAGCGAAGCAATGGCGCAGGCAATTTTGAGGGTGTTGTCTGGGAATTCTAAGTCTGTCGAACCTGAGTGGTTAGAACAGTTTACATTAGCATCTGTTACCCAACAATATCTTGATGTTATGGGTATTTAAGCTAGAGACGTTCCATGTCAATCTCTACAGCAAATCGAAATCCTTTATTGTTAGCGATCGCTCAGAATCATCTTAACATTATGCAAAAGCGCGTCACCTGGATAATTCCCGTTAAAAATGGGATGCCTTACTTACCAGAAACCTTGGCCTCGATTGAAGCACAAACCTATAAAAACTGGCAAGTTTTAGTTTGGGATAATGGTTCAACGGATGGCACTGTAGAAGAACTAAACAAATGGATTCCCTCACGATTACCAGGTAGAGTCATTACCGGACAACCTCTGAGTGTAGGCGCTTCTTTAGCCAGAATGGTAGAACTCTGCGACACAGAACTTTGCGCTCGAATTGATGCAGATGATATTAATCTACCAGAACGACTGGAGAAACAAATTGCTTTTTTAGATGCTCATCGGGATGTAGCAATTGTTGGTAGCCAAATGTATCGCATGAATGCAGCAGGAGTCGTTCAGGGTCGCTGTTACTTAGCACCCTTCCAGCATGATGATATTGTTCATTTCTTATTAAAAGATACCACCTTAAATCATCCCTCAGTTGTCTTCAGACGTACTGCGGTTTTAGAGGTTGGCAACTATCGGGATTTTCCCAATATCGAAGATTACGATCTATGGTTACGTATGGCTTATCATCACAAATTAGCTAATTTAGACGTACCGCTGATCAACTTTAGAATTCATTCCCGCAGTACCACAGAAATTGCCCGCAATGAAAATAAACTAACAAATTTAGCGAATGAATGTTTCATCAAAAATGCCCCGCTGTTATACGGTTGTTCGGAAACAGAAGCTAAACTACTGCGAGAAAATCGGCATCCTCTTCCTCTGTTAGCGGTGTTAAAAATTGCCAAATACTTACAGGATACGCAGGGGGGTCATTGGTGGGAGAGATTTCGCTCTAAATCTTTCATCGCTGGTACTAAGCGGCTGATTTCTTCTAAAGATATTATCTCTCGGATTATTTGGGCTGCTTTGTGGTATTACCGCAAGCAAAACTAATCCATCGATTGGTCAACAAAACAAGTTGCTAGTAATTGGTAACTGGTAATTGGTAATTGGTAATTGGTAATTGGATTTATTGGCAGTAGGGGCGGCTTTAACGAAATATTTCTTGGTTCCACTCAATGGTTGGTAAAACCCGCCCCTACTCTTGACAATTAACCATTACCCATTACCTATTACCAGCGTTATAAAAACTGAGTATATCAAAATCCACAAATTTTTGTTAATCTAGTTTTTACAACTTGGGAAAAGCGAAACTCATGGAGCAAAAAGTATTAACCGGACTAAGTGCAGAAGCCTACAAACACCCCTTTGATCGCAAAGCCCTAGCTTCCTTGGAAAAAATGCCTGGTATTTCTTTGCTGCTCAAAAAAATTAACGAGTACGGGATCGATCGCTTACTCAGACTGCAATCCCTTGGTAATGAAATAAGAGTCACACCCCGCAATTTTCCTTACCTGCATAAATCATTTGTAGAAACTTGCCAAATTCTTGATGTTGACCCAGTTCCAGAATTGTATTTATCGCGCGGGAATGGTTACATTCAAACCTACACTATTGGACTAGAAAAACCCCTGGTCAGCATCAATTTAGAGGGGATGGAATGGCTCTCCCACGAGGAGTTGCTTTACGTTTTCGGACACGAAGTAGCTCATATTAAAAGTCAGAATTTAATTTACCACCAAACGGCGATTATTCTGCCGAATTTGAAAGCGTTTTTAAGCAATACCACGTTGGGGTTAGGTGGCTTATTAGCGAGTGGAGTGGAACAGGATTTGTACAATTGGTTGATGATGGCGAAATTCACAAGCGATCGCGCCGGTTTGCTGGCTTGTCAGGATGTGGAAGTAGCAACTACCGCACTGATGAAACTCGCTGGGTTACCGAGGGAATATTTGTCAACCGAGATCGTCGAAGATTTTGTAGATCAAGCTCGCGAGTTTTCCACCGAAAGCTTTAATAATCTCGATAAAATCGCCAAAATGTTGAGTTTTATGGAAAACAATTTTTCTTGGGCAATCATGCGAGCTAGCGAGTTATTGAAATGGGTTGATTCGGGAGAATATGAAGCTTTAATTCAACAGACAAACTTTGGAGAAATGGGAGAAACAGAAGATTGGACTTTTTCTGATTCTTGGTAATAACGTAAGTTGCTAGTTATCTTCCCAAAGCAGCTAACAGCTAATGGCTAATAGCTAATAGCTAATCGCCGAACCGAAAAATATTCCCACGAGCAATTAGCAATTAGCAATTAGCAATTAGCAAAATCCGCACCTTTTTCTATTCGGTTTTGCTCACCAGTGCTTAAGTCGGCTTGTTAGCTTAAAGAAGCGATCTTCTTGCAGACTCAATCTCTGCTCAAAACTAGAACCATTAACAACGGTTTGCAGCCGTACCTCATACGGCGCAAGTTTGTGTAGCGGCACCCTTAAGGGTGCCGCTACACAAACTTGCGCCAAAGGGCTGTACCTCACTAAGAAAGCAATCTGCTGTAACAACGGTTTGCAGAAGAGTTTGATGAAAGCAAAAAACTGGTTTTTAGCAGCAGGACTCACGATCCTGGTTTTTTTCATGGTTGTATTCACAACATCGATTCGTAATCCTGAGATCGCCTCACTCTATGTCTTTGGCGATAGTCTTTCTGATGTAGGAAACGTGTTCCGCACTACAGGCGGCATGTATCCACCCAATCCCAGCTACTATCAGGGACGTTACTCAAATGGTCGCGTTTGGGTGGAATATCTGAGCGATCGCCTCTCTCTCTCCTCCCGCCCCACCAACAATTTTGCCTGGGGCGGCGCAACGACGGGAAGCAACGGTTACGTACCGAGTTTGCTGACACAGGTGCAATCGTTTATACAAGCCAATCCCCAGATTAATCCAGATGCGCTGTACGTGTTGTGGGCGGGGGCGAATGACTATTTGCAAGGCGCAAGCAATGCAACGGTTCCCGTGCAAAATGTGACGCAAGCGATCGCATCCCTCGCCGATGTAGGTGCGAAAAAAATACTGGTAGCAAATTTACCCGATTTGGGACAGTTACCCGCAACCCGAACGAGTGCCAATTCTACCAGCCTCAGCGCCTTAACCGGGGCGCATAACCAAGGCTTGAGGCGATCGCTTAAAGTACTCACCCAGAAACATTCTGACCTGGAAATAGCCACTCTCGATGCCGATGCGCTTTATCGAGAAGCGAGATCGAATCCCAAAACGTTTGGCTTAAGCAATACGATCGCTGCGTGTTTCTCTGGATCTCGTGCTTGTGGTAATCCAGACGAGTTTTTGTTCTGGGATGGGATTCATCCGACTACGGCGGCTCACCGTATTTTAGGGGAAACTGCCTTTAAGGCGATGATTGACGCCGGTATGGTCAATTCCGCGAAGGCGTTGCTTGAGTGAACCAATCCAACGCCGAACTGGCGATCGCTCCGGGAACCGTATGAGGCCCGTTGAACTCCCGGTAATGCACATCATACCCTGCCTGCTGCAACACCGGGACAATCTTGCGGCTACACCGATCGATCGGTAATACCCTGTCTCCGTTACCGTGGGAAATAAAGATCTGGGGCGATCCCTCCTGTGATGCGGGAGCCATAAATCCGGGTGAAAAGGCAATAATGTGAGTAAACAAATCCCCATTGGTAATACCAACGGAGAGGGCGTAGGAAGCACCATCAGAGAAACCTGCGATCGCCACCCGGTTTGGATCGATAGCATAACGGCTGAAAGAAAGCGCCAGCGCTTGGTCAATAAAAGCAATATCGCCACCAAAGCGCCTACCCATAATAATGTCCCAGGTTTGTTGGCGCGAGTCTACAGCCAACAGGATTGTGTTGAAGGAATCTGCCAAACTCCGAAGGATATTCAACCCACCTTCGGCATCTCCTCCCGCACCGTGTAGCATCAATATTAGTGGAGCGGGATTTTCTACTCGATAGCTTTTGGGTACGTATATTAGCCCATCTCTTTCCCCATCCAACCCCAGTTTATGCAGTCCGGGAGATGCTGGCTCATTTGGTTGATTTGGACGAGAAAGCAGCCGCCCAGAGGAGGCGGCTTTGCTGTTAAATAACCTATCTTTAATCATCGGTTTAGAACTTGAACGGCGATGGTGGGTACAGGAAATCATGCCGAATAAAGCCAATCCTGCTAACCCACATCGGGTGGAATCTGCGCCTTGTGAATTGAAGCTTGCGCTTCTTATATCGTGTCCGGTTGCATCGGTAGCGTTAGGCACCGGCGGGTTTACTGTTTCTTCGCGCTGCTGGCACAGATCTCTCGTAAAACCCGCCCCTACAGCATCAAAAATTATACACAACCAATGCTAGCGGACATGATATTATACCAATTTCTTTTGATAATGGTACGCATCAACATATAGAAAACGTAGGGGCGGGTTTTACCAATAACCTTTGATACTTTCAAACAGGGTAATTAAACCCGCCACGCCCCAAGTGTTTCCCATTGATGGGAAAACGGTATTAGCGCATGAGATGCAAAACATCTCTAACTACGCTATACCCAGCCAAATCCCACAGCAGGTAGGCAACAAAACCAATCATCGCTAAACGCCCATTCCACAACTCTTGTTGGGGATTCCAGCCAAAAACCCAGGCGTTGCGATCGATGCCATTATATTCTTTCGCAACAAGAGGCAAATCGGTTGCATTCTGTGTATTGGTCTGCATAATTCAAGTTCCTCGATTGCAATTCTTAACCATAATGCTATCGATTGGATTAATGGCTATTCTCTACCCTGAGAGTTAATCTGTATGCACCTCTAAAGATAGGGTTAATTAGAATTATTAACCCCAATCAATGTTACAACCGATTGTGAGGATAGATACAAACCCTTGGAAATCCAGGCCGGATAATCGCAAGTTATTTCGTATGTATCGATACATTAAATTCCCACTAATATAGGATTTCAGCCTATTTTTAAATTAACCCTAGCGGTGGATGGAACCATTTTATCGCTCGCTAATATTGGAGTTGCAAGTAGCAAAAATAAGCTAATTTATGCAACCAGATTGTGTAAGTAATGTGACAGATATGCATCATAAAGACTTGACTAATAGCGAAAATTCAATCCAGGGAATCGCGATTGGGTTGACTATCATGGGGCTATGGGCAGGTAGCCTGATTTTTTTACTTTCCCTGGATATTTCCAAGCTTGAGATTTTCTGGATAATTCCTGCGATCGCAATTCAAACATTCCTCTACACAGGGCTATTCATTACCGCTCACGATGCGATGCACTGTGCTATTTTTCCTCAAAATCGCCAAATCAATCATTTGATTGGAACTGTAGCAGTTTATCTTTACGCCCTATTTTCGTATCAAAAACTGTTAAAAAATCATTGGTTACACCACCGCCATCCTGCTAGCGAAACCGATCCAGACTTTTATGATAGTAATTTGTTGGGTTGGTACTTTAAATTTTTTAGTAGATACTTTAGCTTAATCCAAATAGCTGGATTAGGAATAATCTTTAACTTGCTGAATTATTTTTCAATTTTTCCTGCCGAAAATATGTTTTTATTTTGGGTAATTCCATCGCTTTTAAGTTCGGTGCAGTTGTTTTACTTCGGAACTTATCTGCCACACCGGGAACCAGAGGGAGGATATACAAATCATCACCGTTGCCAAAGTAATTCGCTATCAACGTTTTGGTCATTTATTACTTGCTATCATTTTGGCTACCATGAGGAACACCATGAATATCCTCACCTTCCCTGGTGGCAATTGCCGATTATCCGTAAGAGCAAAGAAACCGGGTTTCTATGAAAAATTGTTGGGAAAGGCAGTGAAAGATATAGGCAGAAACCCGGTTTCTAGGATCTCGCGATCTGACTCAGATTTGAGACATTGTTCGATGATGGAGGCGGCTTTTTTGACTCCGCCAGATTGAGCGATCGCATTCTTAATCCTCTGGGCATTATGCAAATAAGACTCTTCTGTTAACACCCGCGAGATTGTCTGGCGCAATTGGCTTTCACTCAAGCGCGATACGGGAATCACCTCGCCGGTGCCCGTCTGGCGAATCCGCGCCGCATTTCCCGGTTGTTCAAAGGTAAT
>DNGJ01000086.1:17908-20702 GCA_003486305.1 Cyanobacteria bacterium UBA11371 | reverse complement strand
GGAATCGCCACCAGGGGGACACCATAACTGAGGGAATCGAGAACCGTGTTTAATCCAGCGTGGGTAATCGTTAACCTCGCCCTCGAGATTACTTCGACTTGGGGAGCATATTCAACCACCAGGGGATTCCCCGGAAGTTGTGCCACAGCTGCGGCATCCATCCCGCCGCCGTGGGTAATTACCAGTTGCGCGTCCAAACCTTCGCAAGCCGCTGCAATGCAGCGAAAAACATCGCCTTTGGTGTTTTGCACGCTGCCTAACGAAGCATAGATCAAAGGTTGTCCGGTTAATTGCTCAAATGGGAAAGACACCGATTTAGGAGAAGCATTCCGCAGCGGGCCAACATAGTGCAAATGCTGCGGTAAATTGGGGATGGGAAAATCAAAACTTGCTACCTGCTGACTGATGTGGGCAAGTCGCGCATTAGAAGCGTAGATGTGGTGGTAGGGAGGCAACTTCCACTTTTGCCGATACTCGTTAATAACTTGCAAAATCGGCTGACAACCTCGATCTAGCAGGTAGTATGCTGCTTGATTCCGCAGCCTCGCCCACAGGGTATTCTGATAAGTCCAGGGAGTGAAAAACGGCGGCACATCGGCGCGACGGTGAATCGCCTGCCCCGAAGAAATGCAGATAAAGGGAAGTCCCAAACCTTCTGCAACGGTTTCGCCGACAATTTCCAGCTGATCGACTAACAAAGCTTCGATGCCGATATCTGCGATCGCTTTTGGCGCATCCCGACAAATCGTTTCTGCCATTTCCTGACAGAATTTGACCGAATACTGCAACGCTTTTAACTCGCTCAATTTCGCCAGTTCGATGAAAGTTTGCGCCATCGTTCCCGATTGATAGGTAGATTCCCCAATCGGGTAAAAATTCAAACCTTCGGATCGCACCTTTAATTCCAGATCGGGAATTTGCAGAAATGTAACTTGATGCCCGCGCGATTGTAATTCCCGTCCGAGTGCAGACAAAGGATTCAAATGCCCTGGATAGGGAGGACAGATAATACCAAAATGAGTCATTTTTTTAAGGTTAGCCAAATTAATTTGGAAATTCTGTTCGCTTGGATCGCGATCGCACGCCGGGGCGGGTTTATCAACAAAATTCGTTTAAAATCAAACCCTTTGGGTAAAATCCGCCCCTACAATTAACCATACTCACATCTTGCACCAACCTAAGCCCAGAAATAAATTTCACACCTGAAAGCTAAAACCCGTTGAAACGGGTTAAAACCCGATCGTAGATAGCTTTAGCTAACTTAAGCTTTCAGCCCCAAATTTATTTGGAGGCTGTTTATCGGGTAGGTGCAAGATGTGAACATACGAACACCAAGCACTGCCACCCTAAAGGGTGCGGCTATACAAACCAAGTCCGCAAGGCAAGGACTTTTAGCCTGCTACGCCTTGCTTAGTTTGTATAGCCCTACCCTTCAGGGTAGGAAAAAAGCAATTAGTTGGATAATTAAGCTTCTTCTTGGTTAGCTTCATCTTTATCATTCACTCGAGGATTGAGTGGGGAACTTTGGCGAATTTCCATCAGTTCTTGCCGATCGACAAACCCGGATTCGGGTTGTGGATCTTGCGGTTCGATATCTTTTTTACCGCTAGTATTAGTGGTAGATTGTGGCTCCTGGGAATTGCTGCGATCGCTCATTATCATCTCTCTATCCTTCACAGTTGCTTCCAACTTCATCCTAGATAGCAAAACGATTTTTTCCTTCTAACCAATGAAGTGTGATATCCCCAATACTTCTCTATCGGATGAATGACTTGCTATAAATCCCAGAGTGATGATAAATACAACCAGCCAAGGTAATTCACGCGGATGGAAATTGCTCGATGCGGGCGGTAGCTTGCACTGTAGCCTTACCTGCTGCAATATCAATTTGTTGGATGTGAAACCTTGTACCGCGATTGGCGAGATCGCCCAAGCTTAAAATGTGTGCTATATGCGCGATCGCATCGGTTACAACCTCTTCGGGTAGTTCCTTCCCCTCGACGCGGTATCTTTCAAGCACAACCCCATTCCCATCTGGCTCAATTCGGGGTTTAGTGGTATAACTGGCTACCCAATTTTCTCCAGTACTGAAAGACAATGCGATCGCACCATCTTTCCTTAACTCACACCCGATCTGCTGGGAAGTTGATAATTCAGCAATTAGCGAACTCGTCAACTGTTCTTGAGTCACCACCATTCGCAGCCAACCTTCTGAGGGATGCAGCATTTCAATTTTGCGCCGGATGGCATTTTGGATGTTGACAGCAACAGCACCGATATGCAACTGGAATTGTGCAACTCGCAAGTGGCGTCGCACAAGAAAACCGGACATTTCAATTGCGATCGCATCGATTTCGCCACGTGTTAATTGCTTCAGCTTGGCTTTGATCCGGACTTGGATACGTTCTGCATCTAACAGCCTCCCCAATAATATCTCAATTATTTTATTGACTGTCTGTTCCCCAAAATTACCTTTTTCTTGCGTCACGCTAATTTCTGTTCCGGCGCTGATAGCGGATTGCATTTCCATCAGGTAAACCTGAGTTTGTATAGCGGGTGCGTTAACGCACCCGCTACACAAACTCAGCCATTTGGCTTTCCCTAACTCGGCAAGCAATCTGCTGTATTTTCACTTTCATGTTAGTTAATTTGCATTATTCCTTAACCTCTCCAAAGTTGGATTTTATCAGGGTAATTTCTCAAAGCTAACTGTTACAAGCTCGCTCGATCGGTCGTATTTTCTTCGTGCTTGTCAATTGTTGCGATCGCTACAATTACAGCGGATTGCAAGTGA
>DNGJ01000086.1:0-17643 GCA_003486305.1 Cyanobacteria bacterium UBA11371 | reverse complement strand
TACGACTGCAATCCGCTATATCTACTTCTTCTTTTCTCTTCTTTGCGTACTACCATTCGGGAAGCCGCGCTTCGCGTCTATCGCGTCTAATTCGCTACCCTTGAATCGCTAAGCGCATCCGCTTTTCTTCGCTGCCGCTAACGCGGTTCATTCAATAAAAATTCTTCCGGCACCGAAGCGAGTAATGTCTAAGGATTGCAATAAGAACACCGTGCTGGATCTGCTGTTTCTATCCCATCTGGAAATAATTTTTCTTCACCAAAACCGCATTTTTTGCATTGATAAATAACAGCCAGCGTCATTTCAGTAGGAAAACCACAAACACCACAAGGCAATCCGAGTTTCCTCTCAACTAAATCAAAACCAGGCCAAGAACACTGGGGACAAAGTTGGTTAAGTTTCCCAATCAAATCGAGGGTAGCTTTTTCGATATTTTTCATCCGAGTCGGATTGTAATGCGCGCGCATATCCGTTTCAATATGCACGCTACCATCTTGCGACTGACTCAATCCCAAAGTTACAGCTTCAACTAACTGTTCGTCGGTGGCAATTCCTTTAATAATTTGTTGATTAACCATCACAACGAGTCCATGTTCCGGAAACCCAACTGAATGAGCAAACGCATAAGCTTCATCAATATTCTTAACTGTTTTACTATTAAAATTAGTTTCTAAACAAGCTGAATGACCGATAATTTCTATGTCGTGTTTTTTATCTATAAAAATTACAATTTCGCGATTTAAAGACAGTCCGGGAACGAAGGGATGGGGGCCAAAAGTACCCTCGCTGGCGAATGCGATCGCTTCCCCCGTCACTTCAATTGCCGCCAGAGCTTTAAATCTCGCTGCTTCTACTTGACTTCCGGCGCGTTTTATGTCTCTAGTAAAAGTGCCAAATCTATCCGTATCAAAATTTTCCGGTACTATAACGGTAATTCCTAATTCCCGCGACAAAATCGGAGCCATGACCCGTTGTTTTTGGTGCATGGTTGCCAGGACTCCCACGCGGTTATGAAATAATTCTGCTAGTATCCTGTGTGACATTACCGATGATTGCTAATTGGTAATAGGTAATAGGTAATAGGTTTTCTTCCCTATTACCTATTACCCATTACCCATTACCTAAATTCTCTTAGTCGTCGCTGTGAGCGAAACGGTGGTAGAGGAAGTCTAAGGCGTGATTGCGGAGTTTGTAGTAAGTAGGATCTTCCATAATGCGGGCGCGATCGCGCGGACGCGAGAAGGGAATCTCCATAATTTCACCAATTTTAGCCGCAGGGCCGTTGGTCATCATCACCAACTTATCTGCCAAGAATAGCGCCTCGTCGATATCGTGGGTAATCATCAACACGGTGCATTTTTGATCTGCCCAGATTTTGAGCAATTCTTCCTGCAATTCTTCCTTAGTAATCGCGTCCAACGCACCAAAAGGTTCGTCCAAAATCAACACTTGAGGACGAATTGACAAAGCACGAGCAATAGAAACCCGCTGTCTCATACCCCCAGACATTTGCGGCGGCTTTTTATCAGCCGCATCTTCCAATCCCACCATTTTGAGATTTCGCCGCACAATGTCTCTTTTTTCGGCTTCCGGCTTAGTCGGATGAACCGCATTAACCGCTAAATAAATATTTTCAAAAGCAGTCCGCCAAGGCAATAGGGCATAGTTTTGGAATACCACCATCCGGTCTGGTCCCGGTTGGGTAATTTGCTTTCCTTGCAGCCGCACTTCACCGTCGGTTGGGAAGGCGAAACCCGATACCATGTTCAAAAGCGTGGATTTGCCACAACCAGAGTGACCGATGACGCAGATAAACTCGCCTTCATCTACCCTCAAGTTAACGCCATCGAGAACCGTAAAAGGGCCATTTTTAGTTGGATAAACTTTGCTGACATTTTCAATCGACAGGAAAGCCTCGCGCCTGCTGGTAGCTGGTGCTGAACGACGGGTTGTGTAGCTGGTTTTGCTATCGGTATAGCTTAGAGGGCGGTTAACCATTGGTCTAGTTAATTTAGTGAGATGGAACTTGTTTCGTTTGTCTTTGTGTAGGGGCGGGTTTCACCAACTATCTATGCAATAATCGACAGTTTATCTAAACCCGCCCCCCGCCTATGTAGGGGCGGGTTTCACCAACTATCTATGCAATAATCGACAGTTTATCTAAACCCGCCCCCCTAAGCAGCATTAGGCCGGAAATCGATCGCAATTTCTGCGATGCTGAAATCGCGTTTTATCTCTAGACTATTGAGGTAGGCAATGGGGTCTTCGACGTTAAAAGTTGAACCGTCGAACAGTTTAATTTTGCCTTGAGTATAACTGATATCAACCAGACCCAATTCTCTTGCTGCGATACTAAATGCGCGGACGCGAGAAACCCGTTCTAGAATTTCTACCCAGTTCCTGGGGAAAGGCGTGTGATCCCAACGTGCCAGCTGGGTCATGTGCCAAAGTTGCTCGGTACGGCTAGGACGGTTAACGCCTTCGCCATAGAACAGGTGATGCCCGTATTCGCGCATCGGGATATCCAAGCTACAGCTAGCGCTTTCGGGAGTGCCTAAGTGGATGTAGGAAACATCGGTACTTAAATATTCCCGGTCGGCGAGAATTTTGCACACCTCTTGTTCGTGTGCCGGATCGGCACAATAGCGACAAGCTTCCAACAAGGCTTTGATTAAGGCGACGTGGGTGTTGGGATAAGCATCTGCCCATTCTTCCCGCACGCCGAGGACTTTTCCTGGGTGTCCGGGCCAAATTTCCAAGTCGGTGGCGACGGTGAATCCGACTCCATCCATTGCGGCGCGGGTATTCCAAGGTTCGCCGACGCAGAAACCGTCAATCGTTCCCCCTTGCAAGTCCACCACCATCTGAGCGGGGGGGATATTTTTCAATTGCACGTCGCGGTCGGGGTCGATGCCGCCAGTAGCCAGCCAGTAGCGCAGCAGCAGGTTGTGCATCGAGGAGGGATGCACGACTCCCATTCTGTGCTGGCTAGCGGGAAACTCCAGCAACATCCGCTTGAATTCTTTGAGCGAGTAGATACCTTGGTCGTAGAAGCGCTTGCACAAGGTAATCCCGTTACCGTTGCGCGACATGGTTAGAGAAGTCACCGTGGAAACGGGTCGGTTTTCGTTACCGCCCAAGGTTAACCACAGAGGCATTCCCGATGGCATTTGAGCCGCATCTAAATATCCCCCCGCGATGCCGTCCACGATGCCCCGCCAGCTGGTTTCCCGCACCAGACTGACTTCATCTAGACCGTGTTTGGCAAAGAAGCCTTTTTCTTTGGCGATCGCGACGGGGGCGCAAGCCGTCAGGGGAACGAAACCAATCGACAGGTTGACTTTTTCCAGACCGTGACGCGCCACAACTGCTGTTTTTTGCGCCCGGATCTTTTTGATCCGTTTTTGTTGGTTGAGGAAGTAAATCATTTCGCTTCGCAAGCTGTAGTAGCTGGGGTGTTCTACTACTTCCATCCGCTTGCGAGGACGGGGAATATCTACTTCCAGAATTTGACCAATTTTAGAACCTGGGCCGTTGGTCAGCATGACAATTCTGTCGGATAGCAGCACCGCTTCGTCCACGTCGTGAGTTACCATAACGCCGGTAACTTGATTTTCTTCGCAGATTTGCATTAACTGCTCTTGCAGATTACCCCGCGTTAGGGCGTCCAAAGCACCGAAGGGTTCGTCGAGTAGCAGGAGTTTGGGGCGAATGGCTAGGGCGCGCGCGATCGCTACCCGTTGTTTCTGTCCCCCCGATAACATCGTTGGCGGCTTGTCGGCGTGAGGTCGCAACCCCACCATATCAATATGTCGTTCTACAATATCCCGACGTTCGGCAGCGGATAGCCCATTCATCACCGAATCCACAGCGAGGGCGATGTTTTCCCGTACTGTACGCCAAGGCAATAACGAATAATTTTGGAATACTACCATCCGGTCTGGTCCGGGTTGTGTAATCCTTTGCCCTTCCAAGGTCACGACGCCTTCGCTGGGCAAATCCAGACCGGCAATCATGTTTAATAAGGTGGATTTCCCGCAACCTGAGTGACCGATTAAGGAGACAAATTCCCCTTTTCTAATTTGGAGGTCAATTCCTTTGAGCGCGATGTACTGACCACCACCGGATAGGTCAAATACTTTATCAATTTGGTCTACTGCAACAAAAACAGACATGGCCTTTGGTAATTGGTAATTGGTAATTGGTAATTGGTGATTGGTGATGGCTAATTGCTAATTGCTAATTGCCTAATTTTTTTTCATTAGCCATTAGCCATTAGCCATTAGCCATTGACTATTGTTGGATAATCTTCGATTCCAGCCAGATCATTAACTTGTCTAGAATCAAGCCAACTGCACCGATGTAGACTAGCGCTAAAATTACTTCGCTGACTGCGTTGTTTTGATAGGCTTCCCAGATGAAGAAGCCAATTCCAACAATACCCGACATGACAATTTCTGCCGCGATAATTGCCAACCAAGCTAAACCAATTGCAATCCGCAGACCTGTGAAAATGTAGGGCAGAGCAGCGGGAATTAGAATGTTGAAGAAATATTCTTTGCGAGACAGTTGCAGAACTTTGGCGACGTTGTTGTAATCTTGCGGAATGTTTTTCACACCTACCGCAGTATTGATTAAGATAGGCCAAATTGCGGTAATAAAAATCACGAACAATGCGGCGGGTTCGTTTTGCCGTAAAGCTGCCAAGGAGATCGGCACCCAAGCTAGAGGCGGTACGGTTCTCAGTAGCTGGAAGATTGGGTCTAAAGCTTTGTTAATCGTTTTATTAGTCCCAATCAAAATGCCCAAGCCAATTCCCACAATCGCTGCTAAGGTGTAACTTATCGCCACCCGTTGCAAGCTAGCCAAAATCTGCCAAAACAATCCCTTATCGGTTCCGCCTTTATCATAAAAGGGATAAAGAATCAAGATCCAAGTATCTTGAATAATTTGGATTGGCCCAGGTAAGGTAGCTCCAGGAGTCCAAGAAAACAACTGCCACACAAACAGAAAGGCAGCGATCGCAATAATCGGGGGAATCAAATCGGGAATTTGTTTTTGCAACTGGGACAAAAAGTCATTCCGGTTACTCGCAGCACGTCTTTGAACTGTAGTCATTGAGATAGTTCTCCTCTAAACAGGCTAATTGGGAATTGGTCATTGGTAATTGCTAATTGCTAATGGCTAATTGTTCTTTTCTATTAGCTATTAGCAATTAGCCATTACCTAAACTTTCGCTTTCTTAATCTTCAAACTCTTCAGGTAAGCCGTTGGATCGGCTGGATCGAAGCTGATGCCATCAAAAAACTTCTCAACACCGCGCGAGTCGCTAGTCGGAATATCCGCAGCAGCAACACCTGCTTCTTTAGCTGCTTCTATCCACAAATCTCCCCGGTTGACTTTATCGATGATTGCCTTAGCATTCGTCAAAGTCTCACCAGGTAGGAAGCCCCAGCGGACGCTTTCAGTGATAAACCACAAGTCGTGACTCTTGTAGGGATAGGACACGCTTCCTGCGCCATCTTTCCAGTAGTAAGTCGCCATTTTTGGATCGTTTATTTGGCGACCATCGCCCATATCGTACTTGCCTTGGAATGGATTGACCAACACTTCTACTGGCACGTTGAAGTAATTGCGACCAGATAGAATTTGTGCCATTTCTTGGCGGTTGGTCAATACGTCGCACCACTGTTGAGCTTCCATTATCCCTTTGAGCAAAGCTTTGGTTGCTTTAGGATGTTTGTCAACCCAATCTGCACGAATTGCTAAGTATTCTTCCGGGTGGTTAGGCCAAATTTCTGCGGTCAAGGCTGCCATGTAGCCGATGCCATCTTTGACGATACGATAAGGCCAAGGGTCGCCGGTACTGAAGGCATCCATCGTTCCCGTCTTCATGTTTGCCACAGTTTGGGCGGCGGGTACGGTTAACAGTTTGACATCGGCGTCGGGGTCAATTCCGCCTGCGGCTAACCAGTAGCGAATCCAGAAATCTTGGTTGACTTGGGGGAATGTATATGCGGCGGTGAATTGCGCGTTGGTGGATTTCAGCTGATCGAAGAGAGATTTTGTGCCCTCGAGTTTCAGCCCAATTTTCCCTTTGTGTTTGCCTGCGATCGCTATCCCATTTCCTTGGGTATTTAACTGCGCCAACACATACATCGGAATCTTTTGGTTGCCTTTGGTAATTAAACCTTCTGTAATTAAATGAGGCATCGGCATCTGCCATTGACCGCCATCAACGCCACCACCAGCCGAACCAATTTCTACGTTGTCTCTTGCTGAACCCCAGTTAGCTTGCTTAGATACCTCTACTTCAGTCATGCCATATTTGGCAAAGAAGCCTTTTTCTTTAGCAATAATTAAAGGCGCTGCTTCTACAATCGGGATATAACCCAACTTAATTTTGGTGGTTTCTGGTGCATCTGCGGGGTTAATATTCGCAGCAGGAGCGGCAACAGGGCTTGTCTGGGCTGCCGGAGACGTCCCACCGGCTCCAGCATTCGGTTCGGGTGGATTTCCCAAACAGCCTTTGAGCAATACAGAACCTACAGCGGATGCTCCAGCAGTGACAAGAAATTTACGCCGAGAAACTTGACTGAAAGACTGACTCATAACCTCTCCTTACCTGTGACCTCTTCTATCTTTTGATTGGCGAACTCGATTTATAGAACCTCTATTCTGGAAAGACGCTTAGGGCGTGAATTAGCTTTAGCGCTATCTGTAGCTAGTTACCTGCGGCATTGCAACTGTGAGTTGCTATCCGGTCGCACCAAGTTAATACAAATAACCCGATATCAGGTCTGTATTAGCGCTTGGTTAGTATGATCCACCCGCAAACCAGGTTATAGGTTGGCGGCTATTATTTGGAAATGGTGAGCGTTAATGCTGTGGCATTAATCGCTTTTGGTTGGTGAATTCCGTTGCAGCCTTAGCGACTGCGTTCGTTAAATGTAAATTTAGCACCTAAACGAGGTTAGTGGTTCAATGCTTGAACCAAATTATAAAAGAAAAATTAAATGATTACGATAAGTATTTTTTACTATCGTCTAAGTTTTATAGGTCTTGCATAGATTTATTTCTATGGATTGGGTTTATTTGAGCAAATGGGAAACTAGAGGCAACGGCTGGCAAAGCCCTATTTACCTCAGATGGCGCTGTTTTCGATTCAAAGTAGAATTTGACCTTGTTGTCAGCGATGTTTGTAACCAGAATTAGCTGCACATTGCTACTAGATCTCGTTTGAACATCATCTAACTGCTCACGATTAATGTGCGATCGCATCTACCAAAAGAGATAGGCTAATCGATATCTTATCGCTGAAACCGGGTTTAGACAAATTTGACTGGTTGCAGGGTCGATTCCAAAGGATTTAGCGATTCAGTATTAATACTGAACCTTTGCCTTCCCGCAGCTTGCCGGAGGCATATCGACCGCCCTTTCACCCGATTCGCTCAGTATTATTACCGATTTACCAACTTTTGATAAATAAGCATTATTACCTAATTTAGATAAATAGTAATAATTTCTAGTTGACTTTGGTAAAAGTTTAGCTTATAGGAAAAATTATAGCGGTTGCGGGGGTAGGGACACGGCATCAGTAAATTTTGTCGCCTACTCAAAGTTCTTCGGATGCCGTGTCCCTACAATGTTTTGTTGCACCCATATTGAAAACAGCTGTAAAGCGAGCCTACAGATCTTTTCAGAGACTGGAGCCTCGCTTTTGCGTTATCAGGCGGGATCCAGGATAACGAGGGCGATCGCATTACCCGACGTTAGCGGGTTCTTTAGCAGGTTCGATTGGTTGATTCGGTTCCACTGGTTCCTTAAATACCAACCGCAATAAAGGCGGTGCTAAGAAAGTGGTCATAATCACCATGATAATAATCGCCACTTGCAAGGGTTTATCGAGAGTACCGCTAGCCGAACCAATGCCAACAAATACCAATCCGACTTCACCCCGTGGAATCATGCCGATACCAATCGCTGGACGATTAATTCCGGGTTGACCAAAAACAGACCAACCTGTTACAACTTTGCCTAAAATCGCCACTACCAGCAAGAAGATGGCAATAACCAACCCTTCGCGATTTTCAGGATTGATGGGATTGAGAACGCCGATATCTGCTTTTGCACCGACGGTGACGAAGAAAATCGGCACCAAAATATCAGCAATTGGCTTCACTTGTTCGTCGAGTTCGTTGCGCTCATCGGTTTCGTCTAAGACTAAACCTGCTGCAAAGGAACCTAAGATGGCTTCTAAATGAATGGCGCTGCCAATGAAAGCCATGAAGAAAGCAAAAATCAACGCTGGAACAATTAGGTTTCCGCGCGTTTTTAATAGCTTGGTAACGGCGCTAAACGATTTATTAAAGAACTTGCCGAGGCAAATTGAACCGATGAGAAAAACTGTAGCGCTGACAATCAGATAGATAACGTTTAAAACATCGATTTCGCCAGTTTTGGCAAGGCTGGCAACGACTGCCAAAACGATAATTCCCAAGATATCGTCAATGACCGCAGCACCGACAATAATCTGACCTTCTCGAGATTTGAGTTGCCCAAGTTCTGACAAAACTTTGGAGGTAATACCGATACTGGTAGCCGTTAACGCTGCACCTGCAAAAATTGCCGGAATCGCTGCTACGTGAAACAGCAGCATCAGTCCGGCGGTACCGGCGGCAAAAGGAACTGCGACGCCAACGCAAGCCACAATCGTTGCTTGATAGCCGACTTTTTGCAGTTCTCGCAAATCTGATTCCAAACCAATTTCAAACAAGAGGATAATTACGCCCAGTTCGGCAAGAACCGAGACAACCTCGCTTTGGGATTGAAATATTGATCTAACTGCCTCGGCATCAAGGTCGCCCAGAAATTTTAACAGGGTCATGATAACCGAGTCGGAAGCAGTAGCGCCGCTTTCAGGAAATACAACCAAATGCAGAGCAGAAATACCGACAACGACACCTGCAACTAATTCACCTAAAACTGGCGGAAAATCCAACATTCTGGATATTTCTGCACCGACTTTACTGGCAATATAAATCGCCACTAAACTCAGCAGCACTGAGGTGAGAACGACGGGAGCATATTCGGCTTCGGTTGCTGTTGCTATTAGGGGAGAAATTGAATTCATCAACTCTATCATGAGGAATAATTCTCGCTATTGAAATTGGTGGAAACTCTTGCCATCGATATTTTGGGAAGTTGATGACTTATACCGTTTTCCCATGAATGGGTCACTCTTGGGGGCGGGTTGAGAGAAATTGTTTATTTTCCCCAAAATTATTGGTAAAACCCGCCCCTACCAACATGTTTGATGTGTAGCATTATCAAGGGAAATTGGTATTACACCGTTTTCCCATGAATGGGTCACTCTTGGGGGCGGGTTGAGAGAAATTGTTTATTTTTCCCCAAAATTATTGGTAAAACCCGCCCCTACCAACATGTTTGATCTGTAGCACGCTTCAAGGGAAATTGGTATTACACAGAGAAACCCGGTTTCTAATAACAATTGTAGGCTGGTTAAGGAAACCTCTACGAAGAAACCGGGTTTCTGGCGTCAGAAAATTTTCTAGCTACGGACGCACTGTAGCGTCACTGGATTCGGTGGGGAAGCCTTTGGTGCTAGTACCATTGGCTTGAATTGTATTGTACTTAATCAAGTCAACGGCTTGGCGGAGTGCTTCGGTGCGATCGCCTAAAAATCGATCTGCTTTGACATAATCCATGATGCCAAATTTTTCTAACCGGCGCTTGACTTTGCCCGCAGCACCGACGATGAAGACTTGACGATTTTGGTCAACGGCATCTTTGATCGCATTTTCAATTGCTAAAGAAGCCGTGACGCCCATCATCGGTACATCGCTCAAGTCCACAATTAACACATCTGCATCTCGCATCGCGGCGTGTTCGCGAGCGATCGCTTTCGATACGCCGAAGATCATCGGCCCACTCAAGTAGAACAGCAGCACTCGTCCGTTCGCTTGTTCGATCAGCTGCTTCTCTTCTTCGTTCAATACGATATCATCATCCGCATCGCTGATCGTTTTAACTTCTTCAGAATGCAAGTCAGAAAGACGTTCAATTGTCAAGATATTGGCAATGAATACTCCAACGCCTACGGCAACAATCAGGTCAACAAATACGGTGAGCAACAACACCCCGTACATGATGATGCTGCCTCTGAGAGATACTTTGTGCGATCGCTTGAGGAAGCTCCAGTCTAGAATATCAACCCCGACTTTCAGCGCAATCCCTGCCAAAACTGACATCGGAATGCTTTGAGTTAGACCGGCTGCACCTAAAACTACCACAAACAAGATCAAGGCCCGAGTCAAACCAGATAATGCTGTCGAAGCACCAGTTTGAATGTTGACGACGGTTCCCATCGTCGCACCAGCACCGGGCAATCCACCGCACAAACCAGAAACTAAGTTACCAATCCCTTGACCGATTAATTCTTTATCCGATTTGTGTTCGGTGCGAGTTAAGCTATCGGCAATTACCGCAGTCAGCAGGGTGTCGATGCATCCCAACATCCCCAGCATGATGCCATCCACAATCATGATCGTGAATTGGGCGGCGGTAAACGTGGGCATTTGCAAGGTGGGCAATCCGGTGGGAATTGCGCCAATGCGTCTGATATCGACATCACCGAAAACGGTCAAAGAAATCGCCGTACCGACAATTAATGCCACGAGTTGGGGAGGGGCAAATCGCTTGAGCTTAGCTGGCATGAAGAACAGAATTGCCAGGGTGACTAAGCCCAAAGTCAATTCCGCCGGATTCACCTTGGATATCAGTACCGGGAGGTTTTGCACCATCCCCAATACGCCACCTTTGGGATTCGGCTGTCCGACAAACGGAGCAATCTGAAGGATGATCAGAATTACCCCAATCCCAGACATGAAGCCGGAAATTACGCTGTAGGGCATCAGGGTAATGTATTTACCCAGCTTGAATACCCCAAAGATAATTTGAAATATCCCCGCCAGCATGACGACGGTGAATGCCATTGCTAAGCCTTGATCCGGGTTAGCAGCCGTCAAGGATGCGATAATCGTGGTGATCACCACGGTCATCGGGCCGGTGGGTTCGGAAATTAAGGTCGGCGTGCCACCAAATAACGCAGCAAAAAAGCCGACGCAAGCAGCGCCGTAAAGTCCCGCTACTGGACCTGCACCCGAGGCGACACCGAACGCTAGTGCCAGGGGTAACGAGACAATCGCAGCGGTGACGCCACCAAAGATGTCACCCCGTAAGTTTCTGAAATGGATTTTGTTCGTCAGTTGCATAATACAGCCAAAATTTTTGACAAAAAAGATTTGGGAGCGGCGGTTCACTGCCGACCTCAATGGCAATTAGGTTTTGGTTAGCAATGCAACTGAAACTTAGGGCGGTAAATAATTTGGCTTGAAAATTTGATTCATTATCTCTCTCTCCAGGCAATGAACTTGGACGTCTTCCTTCAAACACTTAGGGGTGTTCGCCTTGCGATCGCTTTCCTGATACAGGAAGCCTTTCGTAAGTTATCGGGTTTATTGCTAGCGCTTAGCCTTTTGTGCTTAGCACGCATCGATCCTTAAGATCGGTTGGCGAACCTTATCCCTGCACGCTGTCCGAACCGCAGTTCTGTTAGCTGTTCTTACTTGGTTAAATTTCTTACAGATCTCAGGTGATGTAAATTTATCACCTATAACAGAACAATGGTTAACTAAAAAGATAAAACTATTAAAGAAAAATTAAATAACATTTATAACTTTTTTTATATATATAATCTTTCCTATTGTTACCATAGGCTTTTCTCTATGAATTTCGCGAGCTAGCGGGCAATTTAGTTGAAAGGTGAGAAAAAATAGCATAAAAAGAGAGATTAGTCAAGTGTAAGTTGTGGTTAAGTCAGCCTGGATCAAGGGATGAGGAAAAAATATTTATCAGCAGAGCGATCGCAGATTTTTTGGTTGACATCGGTACGCGATTTATTTTATAAGAGAAATGAATGATTAATATTGTTAACAATAATCAGAGTCCTAAAAATAGGTGGGACGATCTATGAGTTCTATATAGGGAACTCACAGGTTATCATTGGGTAAATTTATGGATCGCCTGTGCGGAAAGCGATCGCTCAATATTAAACTTAGATCTCAACAAGATTAAAAAAAGATTAATCTACGTAAAGTTGGATAATCTTAGCTAACCGGGGAGCAACTGCTGCATCCTCCTATAGAGGTTCGAGTATTGAGTAAAGAGGTAATGTAGATGTCTCAGATCCTGCTTCAGACAGCATGGTTGATACCGTGCTACGCCTTAATCGGGGCAGTTTTGGCGATACCTTGGTCGCCTGGATTGATTCGGAAGACGGGGCCGCGCCCCGCCGGGTATATAAATGAGATTATGACGGCGATCGCATTTTTGCACGGGGTTTTAGCTTTACCAGCGACGTGGAACCAACCCCCGCAACAAATCCTGATTCCGTGGTTGAATGTAGCCGGATTGGATTTAACCATCCCAGTCGAACTTTCTTCATTAACAATTGGCGCAACTGTGGTAGTGACGGGTTTAAACCTGCTTGCCCAAATGTACGCCGTCGGTTACATGGAAATGGACTGGGGATGGGCGCGGTTTTATTCGCTGCTGGCATTATTTGAAGCAGGGATGTGCGGACTCGTGCTGTGCGACTCGTTGTTCTTCGCCTACTTTATTCTGGAAATTCTGACCTTGGGAACGTACATGCTGATTGGACTTTGGTTCTGTCAGCCGTTGGTAGTCACGGGTGCGAGAGATGCATTCTTAACCAAACGGGTGGGCGACTTACTGCTGCTGATGGGAGTATTGGCAATTTATCCCTTAGCAGGAACTTGGGACTTTTCAGAACTAGCCGAATGGGCGAAAACTGCCAATGTAGACCCTACAGTCGCTACTTTATTGGGTTTAGCATTACTCGCCGGACCGATGGGTAAATGCGCCCAATTCCCGCTGCACTTGTGGTTGGACGAAGCAATGGAAGGACCAATTCCAGGGTCAATTTTGCGGAATACGGTAGTTGTGGCAACGGGTGCTTGGGTGCTGGTGAAACTGCAACCTGTAATTGCACTTTCGCCCGTAGCCATGTCGGCGGCGGTATTCATCGGTGGTGTAACGGCAGTCGGCGCTGGGTTAATTGCGATCGCGCAAATTGATATCAAGCGCACTTTGTCTTATCCGGTCAGCGCCTATATGGGGTTGGTGTTCGTCGCCGTGGGGACGGGACAAACCGAAGGGGCGTTTTTGTTGGTGTTGACTAACGCGATCGCAATGGCACTATTAGTGATGTGCGTCGGATCGATCGTCTGGATGAACGTTAGCCAAGACGTAACCCAACTCGGCGGCTTGTGGTCGCGCCGCCCGATTACCGGCATCTGTTTTATTGTGGGGACGTTGGGGTTAATTGCATTTCCTCCTTTAGGCGGCTTTTGGGCATTGCTGAAAATCGCCGATGGGTTGTGGAGTACCCAACCTTGGTTAGTGGGACTCCTGCTACTCGTTAACGCATTAACCGCGTTTAATTTTACCCGCGTATTCGGGTTAATTTTTGGCGGAAAACTGCAAGAAATGAGCGTGCGATCCCCCGAATGTTTCTGGCCTATCACGCTGCCAATGGTAGTTCAATTAGGCTTTGTTTTCCACTTGCCTTTAATCCTGCAAAGTTTTCATCTGCTACCTTCCTGGGCAGAAATGAACAAAGATGTCGCCTTAATGTTAATTTGGTCGAGCATTTTTGGCCTCAGCATCGGCGCAGTTGTTTATCTGGGGAATTTTATCCAAAAACCAGTACAACTACCCTGGAAACCGCTACAAGATTTACTCGCTTACGACTTCTACACCCCGACAATTTACCGCGTCACGATTGTATTTGCGGTTGCCTTGGTATCTCAAATCACCGCTTGGATTGACCGCTACATTGTTGATGGCGTAGTGAACTTAGTTGGTGTCGTGACAGTTTTCAGCGGTCAAAGCTTGAAATATAACGTTTCCGGTCAGACGCAGTTTTATGCCCTAACAATCTTGCTAGGAGTCGCGCTGTTGGGATTGTTAGTAAGCTGGCCTTTATTGTCGCGTCTTTCACTTCTAATTGGGTAATTGGTAATGGGTAATTGGTAATGGGTAATAGAAAAAATCGCCAACTACCCACTAGCTTATTTGTAGTTGTGCTTAAGCGCTAAAGATAGACTAAAAAAAGTTGTCTTAACGCGATCGTTCTGACTACCCACTACCAATTACCAATTACCAATTACCAATTACCAATTACCAATTCCCGTTTATGCTGAGTACATTAATCTGGCTACCCGTATTGGGAGCGGCTGTTGTTGGGTTTTTGCCGGGGAATCAAACGGCGAATCAATTGCGTAATATAGCACTGGCGATCGCAACTGCGATCGTCCTAGCAACTTTCTGGCTGGTAAGTCAGTTTGACATCACGAATTCCGGAATGCAATTTCAGGAATTTATCCCGTGGATTCCCCAATTAGGCTTGAACTATAAGTTGGGAATTGATGGGTTATCGTTTCCCCTGCTGGCTTTAAGCAGTCTGCTAATTTGGATTGCGATTTTTGCCAGCAATAATATTCAACGTCCCCGGCTTTACTACTCTTTAATTCTTTTAGTTTACGCTGGGGTTGCGGGGGGTTTCGCGGCTCAAAATTTGCTGCTGTTCGTCCTATTTTACGAAATCGAATTAATTCCTTTTTACCTGTTAATTGCGATTTGGGGCGGTGAGAAACGCGGCTATGCAGCGATGAAGTTTCTGATCTATACCGCACTATCTGGGATATTGATTCTGGCAGCATTTTTGGGTTTAACTTGGCTTTCCGGTTCCACGAGTTTTGATTACAACTCCCTATTAACCCAAGCTTTACCCCTAACTACCCAGCTAATTTTGCTCACCATGTTGTTGGTGGGTTTTGGGATTAAAATTCCCTTGGTTCCCCTGCATACTTGGTTACCAGATGCTTATACCGAAGCTTCGCCACCTGTAGCGATTATGTTGGGCGGTATTCTGGCTAAATTGGGGACTTATGGTTTAGTCAGGTTTGGTTTGGGTTTATTTCCCGAAACTTGGGCGCTTGTCGCTCCCGGACTGTCTATTATTGGGGTTGTGAGCGTATTGTATGGGGCATTGAGTGCGATCGCTCAAAAAGACATCAAACGCATGGTAGCCTATAGCTCCATCGGTCACATGGGCTATATTCTAGTCGCCGCCGCCGCCAGTACTCCTCTAAGCGTTTTGGGTGCTGTCGCCCAAATGGTCAGCCACGGCCTCATCCTCGCCATACTCTTTTATCTAGTCGGTATTGTCGAAACTAAAGTCGGCACTCGCGATTTAGATGTGCTAAATGGTTTAATGAACCCAATTCGGGGTTTACCACTCACCAGCGCTTTGCTTGTCGCTGGAGGAATGGCGAGTGCAGGAATTCCTGGTTTAGTAGGCTTTGCTGCTGAATTCCTAGTTTTTCAAGGCAGTTTTTCTGTCTTTCCAGTCCAAACGTTGATTTGCGTATTTGCTAGCGGTTTAACGGCAGTTTACTTTGTGATTCTGCTCAATCGCACCTGTTTTGGCAAATTAGATAACAATTTGGCTTACTATCCCAAAGTTTTGTTGATGGAAAAAGTGCCAGCATTAATCTTAGCAGCCATCATCTTCTTTTTGGGAATTCAACCAACTTGGTTAGTCCGCTGGACCGAACCGACGACAACCGCAATTGTTGCCCTAATGCCACCAGTTAGCGCGCAGCAAGTCGCTCAGAAATAGTTAAGGGCTAATGGCTAATGGCTAATGGCTAATGGGTAAAAAATCATCCAATACCAATTAGCAATTAGCAATTAGCTTTTCTTGCAATTACCAATTAGCAATTAGCAAAAACGCCATGACAGCAACAATACCGCAACCCCAAACAACAAAAGCAAAAATTCCCCCCTCGAAGCACGAATTCGCTGAAGTGATTCACCGTTTAGAAGCCGGCGGTTCGATGCTGCCGGATACGCCGGAAAATTTGATGCAAATTATCGGCATTTATAAAGCATATGCCGTGCCGATGGATTTCTACTGGCGCGACTTGCTTTATATTGCCGAACGAGTCTTTTTAAATCCATTTCCCTTTTTTAAATACTTCCTACCCCAGGAGTATTTAGACCTGCACAATCACTACGCTGGCGATGATGCCGATTTGCGAATCTGGCGCGGACCAGCAACTGCTCATCCAGAACTTTTGGCATTTATGGAAAAGGGTGAAACCCTAAAAATGCCGAAGTTATTCCATCACTTGTGGCACGACAGAATCAACATGGAATTTGCCGAAGCTTGCATGTACGCAATGCTTTGGCACCAAAAAATGGGCGGTAGATTTAACGATTATCTGGAAAGCGACGAATACAAAGCCAATGCCGACCGGGCAATTAAAGCCTTCTTTAAAGGCAACCCGGTGATGCTGGGATTGTATAAGTTATTCCCAGAAATGTTTTACGAACAGTGCCGGATGATGTCTTATTATTCCAACCTGGGACTGTTCTGGGAAATCATGGCGCCGGTGTTCTTTGAAATGTCGGATATCTACGATGAAGGCGGGTTCAAAGGCGTACCGGATGCGATGAATTTTTTGATTAACGGGATCTTTGCGATCGCCGGTCGTCCGATCTACCACCACGTATACGTAGGTAACGAATGCTACGAGATTATCCCCAAATCAAAGGGCTTTATGTGGCTGTACGAAGCTGCATTACCCTACGTAGAAGCGGTGTTCTATCGTACCGCACCATTTAGGGGGACGAAGTCTTACAATGCTCAAGCAAAACAAGTCCCCGACGAGCAAAAAGATTTCCACTACGGCATTCTTTATGCCGATGTATTTCCCGTAGGAACTGCTGGTATCCCACCCACATTATTGATGCAAGATATGCTGCATTTCTTGCCTCCCTATTTGCTGGATTACTACAAGCAACACTGCCGAGGTGAAGATGATATGTTAATCCAAATCGGGATTACTTTCCAACGATCGATGTATAACGTGACATCGGCAGTAATTCAAGCTTTGCGTCAGGCACTTTTGTATCCTTTAGACGATCCAAATCCCAAGCATTTAATGGCAAATCGTAAGTTCTTTGAAGCACAAATGGATCGGTTTATTCGTCCTGAATCTCGCCTGCGGCAGATTCAGCGACAGGATTATCGATAATGCATTTGGGGGCACGGCAGATTTAAGGTTATCTGTTTTGAGCGGAAATCCTGGATGTAGGGGCACGGCAAGTTCAAGGTTATCTGTTTTTATCAGAAATCTCGGACGCCGTGCCCGTACTGTTATCGCAAATATGCGATCAAAATCTGATTGCACCACCAGAATGCGGCGAGTATATTGAATTAAGCCAAAATATTGGTAACACCCCAGCTGCTAAGATCGCGTTGCCGGGGAAGACGCCAATCGAGAGGAAGTAAGACCAATTCGCGGGCGCAAGTCCAAGATGCGGCATTACTCCGTACCATCAGGGAGCCTGTGGGTAGTTTACCTCGTCATACTCCACTGACCGTTGAGCGCTGCCCCAGTCGTCAACATATTAGCACGCATAAGGTGTTTGATGATATTAACGCAAGTTGCTAGTTATAAGTTGTTTAGG
>DNGJ01000547.1:1901-15707 GCA_003486305.1 Cyanobacteria bacterium UBA11371 | reverse complement strand
CCGCAAAAGAGCGTCGCCGCCGCCACTGTCTGGAGTTATTCGAGGCGCTGCTATCCGATGACGAAGCCACAAAAACCCGTCTGCGACGACGCACTACTGGTGGTTGAGGGTTATTGCTAGCAGTTTGGTTTTCTGACCTCACCCTAAAGCGGCGTCTCACCCCTTGGGATGGAGACGAATCGTTATTATCTGAACCACGCCAGCGACGGGAGGATCTTCTGGAATTCTCGTCATCGCGATCGTTCGCGGCTCTTTTGATTCGCATCGTGTACAGCTGTCCAGGTCTGACGGGTTCGGCTTTAATAATCCCTTTACGACCTTCTACCTTATCCGGTCGCGGCGGGAATTTCTCCACCTCCATACCTTCCACCGCTTTAACCATAAAATTGCGCCAGGTGAGGGCTGCGGTGCTGCTAGCGCCCCAAGTTGGGGTGTTATCGTCGTTACCCAGCCAAACGCCGGTCACGAGTTGGGGGATATAGCCAATAAACCAGAGGTCGCGAGCGTCGTCCGAGGTGCCGGTTTTCCCCGCAACTTGTCTGCCCGGTAAAGCGGCGGCGCTTCCCGTTCCCGAATTGACCACGCCCCGCAACATCCAAGTCATAATCGCTGCGGTTTCTTCGTCTATGGCTTCTTGGGGCTGGTATTTCGCTTCGTAGAGGACTTGCCCTTTCTGGTCGAGGACGCGACGAATGCCGTGAACTTCGGTATGCTTTCCTTTGGTAGCCAGGGTGCCGTAGCCGCCAGTTAGCTCTAGCAGGTTGACTTCTACGCCGCCTAGTGCTAGGGAATAAACCGGCTTCAGTTCGGATCTAATCCCCATTTTGTGGGCGATGTCGATCGTGGGTTCAAATCCGACATCAATTAACGCCCGAACTGCCACGGTGTTGACGGATTTGACCAAGGCGTCGCGCAGCGACATCCAACCCGAGTGAGTTTCGCTGTAGTTTTTGGGGGTATAGCCATCTACCTTAAACGGGGCGTCTAAGTAACCCCGGAAAGGAGAGAAACCGGCAGCGATCGCCGCCGTATAAACAAACCCTTTAAACGTCGATCCGGGTTGGCGCATCGCTTGGGTGACGCGGTTAAATTGGGTATCGTCAAAGTCCGTCCCCCCCACCATCGCCTTGACTTCGCCGCTGCGCGGATCGATCGCGACTAACGCCGCTTGCTTAAACCGCTGACCTCTACCGTAGCGATCGATGGCTTTTTCCACTACTTCTTCGGCTTGCTGTTGCCACTCGCGGTTTAAACTTGTTTCCACAATTAAACCGCCTGCTTCCACAGCTTCTGGCGGGATCAAGCGCGGCAATTCTTGCTCTACGTAGGAGGTAAAATAAGGCGCTTCGGTTGCCAGTCGTTTCGGGGGTGCTGGCTCGATTTCCAGGGGTTCGGCGATCGTTGCTTGTGCGAGTTGGGGTGTAATAATTCCAGCTTCTTGCATCCGCTGCAATACGAGATTGCGACGCGCTACGGCGGCTTTCTCATCCACCAGGGGCGAGAACCTACCGGGGGCGGGTGCCATTGCTACCAGGGTCGCCATTTCTGACAGCGTTAGTTCGTCGAGGTCTTTGCTGAAGTACACCCAAGCTGCATCGGCGACGCCGTAAGCGCCTTCTCCCAGATAAACCAAATTCAGATAGCGTTCGAGGATCTGCTGTTTGGTTAATTTTTGCTCAATTTTTTGAGCCAGCATGATTTCCCGAATTTTGCGCCAGAAGCTGCGCTCTTGGGAGAGGAAGACAATCCTCGCCAGCTGTTGCGTGATCGTGCTACCTCCTTCTACCACGTCTCCCGCAGTCAGGTTGGAGACAGCGGCGCGGAGGATGCCTTGATAGTCTACGCCCTTATGCTGGTAGAAGCGGCGGTCTTCGGAAGCGACGAAAGCTTGTACCAAATGGGGCGGCATTTCTTCGATCGGGTATTTCTCCCGCGTTGCTTCGCCCCGCTGTTGCAAAATGGTGCCGTCTTCGGCTTTAATCGTCAGCGTACCATCGCGCACGAAGGTGAGAGCTTCTAACGGATCGGGTAAGCTGCGGTCTAATTGCCACCAAGTGACGCCGACTGCGATCGCTCCCCCGCTGACACTCACCCCAAGTCCGGTCAAAATCCAAAACTTCCGACTGCGATACATCGGGTTTTTCAGATCCAACATCGGCAACGCCACCCGCGACATCGCCGCCCAAAGCTTGCTTTTTGGCTTTGTCGTTGCGGTGGATGCATCATCAGGCGCTGCGTCGGTTTCTCTGATGGCAGGTTCCAGTTGGAGTAAGGTTTTTACTCCATTCGCTGACTGGGATTTAGTTTCCGGCGTTGTTCCTGATTCAGCCGCTAGTGAGTTGCTGAACTGGGTTGAAATATCATTGAGTTCGGGGATAAATTTTGTCACCTTAGACCCTCACACGCACCACAGACCAAGCCAAGCTTTGTTTTAAAGTCAAATTCACCTACGTTTTGAATATTTTGAATCTGCTTGAAGTCATATTGGCTCTTTTTGTTGGTTGATTAGGCTATGACTCCTAGAGAGCGTTGAAATTGCTTGGCGTTGTTCGCCCTTGGATTCGAGCTAACTTTGCTTTTTTAGGGTAAGTTCAACGACGATTATTTGCAACCGTGTTGTTATTGCGATGGGAAGCAATACGCACCTGCAATAGTTTGTTGGCGGAAGCGATAGGGATTATACCATACATTTGCCTTTGCAGTATGTAGGCGCTGGGGCGTACTCCGGATGGTAGCCTGATAGGAAGCGAACGGAACTTACTATGGCTAGATTGATTGATGGCGCGATCGCAATACCCAGTTTATTAGAGTCCAGAAAATCAGACCCAGGGCAGGCGAGACGCCTACCCCACAAGAGCCTACCCCACAAGAGTTTTTGGAGATATTTATTGATCTTGGCAAGCATTACCGGCATTTCCTCCCCCACTCTCCTCCAACTTCCAACATCGGCGGCGGACATCGCACAAACCCCTGCATCCAGGTATCAACCGTTACCCCCCGCCGCCTGCAACCAATTAGCCCAGGCAATGACGAACGCCCTCAAAGTTAGGGTGAGAATGACAAGGGGATCTTTTGTAGACTACATCAACCGAGAGCAAGGCATTGGCTGTCAGTTGATTGCCACGGGTGACGGGCGCAACTTTAACCAGCTGTCTGATATTGTCAGCAATTTAAGCGATTTGCTCGCCAAGCAAGGCTGGTCAGAAGTATCCGATTACACAGCCGATGGCCCAACCGAAGTTGCCAGAGGATTTCGTCAAGGCAACAGTTTAGCTGTGTTCAACGTGGAATGGGAACCCGCCCCAGGCGCTAGCTGTCCGCAAAATCAGCCGATTTCAGCTTGTCAGCTAAGACCAGATCAACAAATTTATCGCATTAGGGTGAATGCCGCGACTAAATAATTTGAGGATGCGATCGCGCGTGATGTCAAAACACACAACACCGGCATCGGTATCTTCCCGGTTCTGTTGTTGACTGCGGCTATTATAAGGTTGTTGTTACAGGGTCATTTGCCAGAAAGATCTTGACGCGATCGCTCCTCAACGCCACAACTCAACATGGATAACGAACATCAAGCTAGGCTGAAGCATTTTACCGCACTTAAGTCTAAATATCAAGCAACCAAATATGAAGATTCATCGCCTTCTAGTCTTCTGTATCTCATCTTGCGAAAAGCTGATTTGGGAATTGAGATAACTGATGTAGAATTTGATTGGTTGAGAGAACATCAGCTTTCTGAAACAATTGAAATTCTCCAGCAAAAACAGCAATTGAGAATCGAAGAACATAAAAAACTGTCAGCGGAATTTGCTCAACTCAAAGCCAAGTACAAAGTCAATCACTATTGGATTTCAGATATATCGAGTCTCCTGTATGTAATTCTTTGTAAGTTAGAATCAGCCAGTGGATTGAATAATTCAGATGTTAGCTGGCTGAGAGATCGGGGTCTTCCACAGCTAGCTGAAATGGCTGATAAGCTGAGGCAAGACATTGAACTATTTGCGGCGCTGAAGGTAAAGTACCGAGCCGATAAACACCAAAATACATCGCCTTCTAGTCATCTATATCAGATTTTAAAGAGACTGGAAAAAGAACAACAGCTAAGCGATTCAGGAGTGAATTGGCTGAAAAAAAACTCACTCTTGGAAACCCTGGAAATTTACCAACAAATAGCAGCAGCAAGAGAAGCTGAGTTTTCCCAGCTAAAGGAAAAGTACGGAGCTAATAAACATCCAGATTCATCTACCTCTAGTCCCCTATATTCAATCCTGCGAAACGTTGATGCAGATCGGCAGTTGGACAAGTCACAACTGGAATGGCTGGAAAAAAATGGATTATCCGAGACACTGGCGCTAGTTCGTGAAATTGAACAGAAGCGGCACTTTGCTGAATTGAAAGCTAAATACAAATCCACTCAATATGAGGATGCATCTCCCTCTAGTCATTTGTACAAAGTCCTCCAACTAATTGATTCAGGGAATTTGTTAGGAGAACAAGATATTAACTTCCTGAAAAAGCGGAAACTTGATGAAACTATTGCAATTGCTCAAGAACAATATGCTTCTAGTCTGAAGTCCAAAGTGAACGCAGGAGAGCAGTTAAGTGAGTCAGAAATTGAATGGCTGAAAAACAACGGACGTGAAGATATTATTACTTTAGCTCAACAAAAGCGATTTGCGGCTTTGAAGCGAAAGTATGATGCATCAGACTATAAAGATAACTCACCAACCAGTCTTTTGTACGAAATTTTGCTAAAATTAGAGAAGAGGGAGCGGATTGAACCAAAAGAGGTTGTTTGGCTGCGAGAAAATCGACTTTTATACCCAGATCATAAGATTTTCATTGCCTATCACACAATCGAAGCAACTTTCGGCGAGCAGGAGTACAAACGCACCGGAAACAAATGGAACTTGGTCAATGCTAGCAGCCATTGGCGCAAGGCAGATAAACCTCAAAGGGCGTTAGAAGTAACGGAAAAGCTGGACATAGACAAAATCAAAGAAGATAAGCTCAAGTCAGCAATTATGACAACTAGGGGCGGCGCATTTCGAGATCTGGCTCAATTAAAGGATGCCGAAAATTGTGCGCGAAAAGCCATTGAGTATCAACCTAATAGTCATCACCCTTACACGCTGATGGGAGCTATTTATTACGATCGTCGTCAATACTCAGAGGGCGATCGCTGGTTTAATGAAGCAATCAAACGAGGGGCGAAAACCGAAGATATAGATGCGGAAATTAAGAAAGTGGTGAGAGACACGAAGGATAAAAACCAGCGACAAGAAGTTGCGGAGTACCTGCTGAAAAAAGACCCGGTGCGTTATGATTGGGTTAGGGCTTATTTGAAAAAGCCTAAAAATTAAAACCGATTAACACCGTGACTGCATCTGTTTTTACATCCGAACGCCTTTTATTTACCCCCGCGAAGCCTAACGCCGACGCGATACCGACTATCTTTGCTTTCCCAAACGAGTACAGCGTCGGCATCACCAGCTTAGGCTATCAAGTCGTGTGGGCAACTTTGGCAATGCGTCCAGATGTTGAAGTCAGTCGTTTATTTACCGATACCCACGAACCATTGCCAAGGTATCCAGAATTAGTCGGATTTTCCGTATCTTGGGAATTAGATTACGTTAATATTCTCAACTTACTAGAATTCCTAGAAATTCCTATTCGCAGTAGCGAAAGATCCCCCCAACCCCCCTTAATAAGGGAGGCAGAGGGGGATCGCTATCCGTTAATATTTGGGGGAGGGCCCGTTCTAACAGCAAACCCAGAACCATTTGCAGACTTTTTTGACATTATATTGCTAGGCGATGGCGAAAACTTGTTGGGTAATTTTATTGAAGCTTATAAAGAAGTCCGAGGGGCAGATAGACAAACTCAATTAAAGCATCTAGCAAAAGTTCCAGGAATTTACGTTCCAAGTTTATACGAAGTAAATTATCACAGCCCAACGGGTGCGATCGCATCTATTAAACCAATAGATCCAGAAATTCCCAACCTAGTCGAAAAGCAAACTTATCGGGGAAATGTGCTTTCTGCCTCGACAGTTGTGACAGAAAAAGCCGCTTGGGAAAATATTTACATGGTGGAAGTGGTACGCAGTTGTCCGGAAATGTGCCGCTTCTGTTTGGCAAGTTATTTAACATTACCGTTTCGGACGGCAAGTGTAGAAAGTTCGCTAATTCCGGCAATTGAAAAAGGGTTAGAAGTAACAGATAGACTGGGTTTATTGGGGGCGTCGGTGACCCAGCATCCAGAATTTGAAACGTTATTGGAATATTTGAGTCAGCCAAAATACGATAGCGTGCGACTCAGTATCGCTTCAGTGCGGACGAATACAGTGACGGTAAAGTTAGCCGAAACATTGGCGAAACGCGATACGCGATCGCTTACCATCGCAGTAGAAAGCGGTTCCGAAAAACTCCGCCAAATTATCAACAAAAAACTCAATAACGACGAAATTATCCAAGCAGGAGTAAACGCCAAAGCAGGTGGATTATCCAGTCTTAAATTATACGGCATGGTAGGAATTCCCGGCGAAGAACCCGCTGACTTAGATGCGACGGTAACGATGATGCGGGATATTAAAAAAGCTGCCCCCGGTTTGCGTTTAACATTCGGATGCAGTACTTTTGTTCCCAAAGCACACACGCCGTTTCAATGGTTTGGCGTCAATTCCCAAGCAGAAAAACGGCTGAAATACTTGGAAAAAGAATTGAGGAAAATCGGCATAGATTTTCGACCAGAAAGTTACAATTGGTCGGTGATTCAGGCGTTGATATCGCGAGGCGATCGCCGCATTTCCAAGTTATTAGAATTAACGCGGCATTATGGCGATTCTTTGGGCAGTTATCGTCGTGCTTTTAAAGAACTGCGCGGACAGTTGCCCGAACTAGATTTCTACGTTCATGCTAATTGGAATCAAGAGCAAATTTTGCCTTGGAATCATTTACAAGGGCCACTTTCTCAAGCCACTCTGCAAAAGCATTTAGCTTCAGCCACAGCGCATATTAATTAACAAAGAGTAAACAGAGGGATTGAGCTAAATCATTAAATTTAATTGCGCTTCACCCAAAAGGGTTATTTTCGCTCGCAGCAGTTGGCATAGGAAAAATAGCCGATCAACTACAGCGGATTGCAAGTGAGTTAACGAAAGCCTTAAGGCGAAGGAATGCGCGAGCGGCATCCTTAAGGGTGCCGCTACACAAACTTGCGCCAAAGGGCTGTACCAAGACGAGGAAAGCAATCAGCTATAATTCGGCTACTCCCTCCAGTACTCTAAGATTACGTACCTCTTCTTTTCTCTTATCTCTGTGTTCTCTGTGCCTGGAGTGGTTGATTAAACAGGTATTCTTCAACAGGGAAAGCCGTAAGTAATCTTACGGATACTAAAAATTTATTACTTTTTTTCCGAATTAGCCGGTTCTTGAGTTGAAGAAGAGATTATTGGGCAATCTAAAAGAGAACCTTGCCTAAAAGGCATAAACAATAGTTTTATCTTCACAGAAACGAGCATTATGGCATTCACCAAACATCACTCTAACGGCAAACAAGTATTAAAACTGACTCTGGCAGTAGTTGGGTCGCTTTTAGCCTTGACTCCCTCGGTCAATGCCGCATCCATCACTCCCAACAGTTCTGCTATTTACAATCGCATACCTTTGGGACACGCCCCAGACGATCGCCCAATGCTGGTAGCTCAAACAGATTCTGTTTGTCCGCCAAATAGCGGCGGTAGTCAGTTTGTTACGGCGGAAACTAGAAGCTTTTACATCTATATTTGCGGGGGAGATTTGCCCAATACTTACGTCGGTGTTGCTAAAAATCGACGCACGGGTGGCATTATTCTTCCCCTGCAAAGCTCTAGTAATGACCGATTTGTCGCAGTTAATGGGAATGTGCGGTACACCCTCACCCGCAGCGAACTGATTGTTACTCAAAATGGGCGAGTAATTGTTAGAGAAAGAGCTACTTGGAAATGGTAGAAACCAATTGGTAATTGGTAATGGGTAATTGGTAATTGAATGAAAAGACAGTCTAATCTTGATAATTACCCAAAACCAGGTTTCTCAATCAGATCTGCCTTAGCCTTTACAATTTCTATTTGTAGAGGCTAGGTTTTTTTATCATGCTGCACTTTAAACGTTCGACACTAATTGATGCGCCGGTAGAAGTTGTTTGGCGCTTCCACGAAAGACAAGATATCTTGCAAATTCTGACACCGCCTTGGCAACCCGTGCAAATTGTGCGCCGCGAGGGTGGTTTGGATGTGGGTGCTATTACAGAGTTTCGCATTTTTTTGGGGCCAATTCCGGTGCAGTGGGTGGCGCGTCATACGGAATGCGAACAATATCAGTTATTTACCGACGAACAGGTGAAAGGGCCGATGCAGTCGTGGGTACATCGCCATCAGTTTACCACAGAGGGGGGGAAAACTCGATTGACGGATGCGATCGCATACTCCCTCCCCGGCGATTTCCTTGCTGAGTTTGTCTTAGCTTGGTGGGTAAACTCGCGCCTTGATGAAATGTTCCGCTATCGCCACGAAGTCACAAAACGCGAGTGCGAGAAATAGTTTCTCGGAATCGAGTCAGCGAAAAGTGTAGTTTCTTTTGGCTAATAGGTAATAGGTCATAGGATATTCCCTGCTATGACCTATTTCACTTGGCAGTTGCGCTGACAATCTAATTCAAAATCCTAAATCGTTAAAAACTTTCCGGAATAGCGATCGCTAAATTAGAAGTATTAATTACAAAGCAATTGAATCAATTATCTAACAGCTAAGGACGGCTAACTTATGTTTTATAAATTAAATTTCAAACAAGCGCTGAAAATGGCATTAGTAGGTGCTGGTATTTCATTATGCTTGGCTCCTGCTGCTCAAGCTGGTCAATTAATGAGGAGTATTTATGGAGTTAATAATCCGTTTAACTATCCCCACGTAGTTGCCTATGGCGACGATGCTTGTCCGCGCAATACTTATATGTTGCGATCTGCCGAAACGCGAAATTATTACGTGTGGATCTGCGCGACTGAAGGCGGAACTCTTTATTATACAGCTCAAGGTAAAAATTTAAACCGAGGCGGTATTACTCTTCGCATCCGCAGCTATTCTGGGGAAAGATATGTAGCTGCAAATGGCAATACCCGTTATGTTGTCACCCCTTCTCGATTAGTCGTAACTCAAGGTTCCCGCACCATCCTCAGCGAACGAATTTTGCAATGGGAAGAAGGAACTGGACTTGAAGGTTAAATCCACAGCTTTATAGAGTTTTAAACTTGGTTCTCCTAGAGATTTGTGAAGCGATACCCAGATGATAGCATCTGGGTATTTTTTTAGGTAAATTTTTGCCTATAATATCATGTGCGATAGCATCGGTACCGTAAGCTAAGGAAGCGTTTAACAAAATACTCGTAATGCCACAGAATGGTGGGTAAAACCCGCCCCTACAGCATCAAAAATTATACGCAACCGAAGCTAGCGGAAATCATATAAATTTGTTGCATATGTAGGGGCACGGCGGTAAGAATATTCGATACAAGAGAACATTTTATGATTGCCGTGCCCCGAAGATTTTTGATATAAACCCGGTTTGTTTTCTTTGTCACACCATGAGTAATTAGCGCTGCGAGCAACCCATGATAGCCATAACCAGCAACTTGAGTTCAGTAGCAACTTGCGGTATTTAGTTTAATTTTGTCATCTATCTTACTATATACGCCTAACGGCGTATGCCTAAAGGTGAATTAGCTTTAGTAAAAAATTTAGAAAAAATAAAAATGGTATAACCCCAAACAATATGGACTTGCTTAAAAGCTGAGGTAGCCCTTTTGTGGGCGCTACCCTAAAAAAATTTCGCAAAAATCCCTCTAAAGTAAGCTTTCTTTTCTAGGGACATCGCTTTACTTTGGGAATGGGTCATAGCGCGTGGGTCATGGGTAATAATTCTTATTGTTAACCAGGAACTACGAACTATGAACTCAGCAGTTTTACAAGCACAGAACTTAGAAACCGGGTTTCTGGGAAGATTTCTAGTTCTAAAGCGATGATTAATCAATAGAAACCCGGTTTCTTAGCGTTAGTCCCGCAGCATAGTCCAGCTTGAGAAATGCCGTGAAAATTCCTAGTTCTATTGTCACTTTAATTGCCGGTATCGTCATAACCCTGGTCAGCCTCTGGTACGGTCACAATCACGGCTTACTGCCAGTTGCTGCTTCAGAAGAAGCGCCCTTGGTAGACGGGTTATTCGATACAATGATGACCATTTCTACCGGGTTATTTCTGATAGTTGAGGGTACGTTAATTATTTCGATCATCCGGTTTCGCCGCCGCCCCGGCGATACGACGGATGCCGCACCCGTTCACGGGAATATTCCTTTAGAAATTCTCTGGACGGCAATACCAGCGGTTATTGTCTTCATTATCGGGATCTACAGCTTTGAAGTTTACAACTCGATGGGCGGCTTAGATCCGATGGCGGCTCACGGGCATAAAATGGAAGCGAAGATAACGCGGGGGGCTGCGATCGCAGGCACATTATCTCACAAGGATACACCCCCCTCCAACCAAGTTGCCGTAGGCGTAGGTGCTTCCCCAGAAAAAGGTGTTAACCCTGAATTAGACATTAACGTAACAGGGCTGCAATTTGCCTGGATTTTTAACTACCCAGATAGCGGCGTTGTATCCGGAGAATTACACGTTCCCCAAGGGCGAGAAGTTAAACTAAAAATCAGCGCCAGCGATGTAATTCATGCGTTTTGGGTTCCCCAATTCCGCCTCAAACAAGACGCAATTCCAGGTCAAGAAACCCAGCTAAGATTTACTCCCAGCAAACTAGGGGAATATCCGATTATTTGTGCCGAACTATGCGGCGCTTATCACGGAGGCATGAAAACGCGGGTTATCGTTCAAACACCCGAAGAATTCGATGCTTGGTTACAAAGTCAAACTCAAGCCGCAAGCAATGACAATTTGAATCAAGCCGTAGCAGTTAACCCCCAGGAAATGTCCGCAGAAGAATATTTAGCCCCCTACTCAGAAAAAATGGGAGTTAATGCAGAAATCCTATCCCAATTACACCATTAAATTGGTAATAGGTAATTGGTAATGGGTAATTGGTAATCCTAGAGCAACAAAAACCCCAATTACCAATTAGCAATTAGCAATTAGAAATTAGCTTTTCTTGCAATTAGCAATTAGCCATGACGAGCAATATAGAACTTCAAGCCCAAGCCAATATAGCCGTTCATAAAGAAGAACCGCTATTTAGAAATTGGCGCGATTACTTTACGTTTAATACCGACCACAAAGTTATTGCAATTCAATACTTGGTGACGTCGTTTTGCTTTTACTTAATCGGCGGTTCCTTAGCCACGGCGATGCGAACCGAACTGGCAACGCCGGATGTGGATTTTGTCACCCGCGAACTTTATAACGGCTTGTTGACAGTTCACGGAACGGTGATGATTTTCTTGTGGATTGTACCAGCAGGTGCGGGGTTGGCTAACTTTTTAATCCCGCTGATGGTTGGGGCGCGGGATATGGCATTTCCTAAACTTAATGCCGTTGCCTTTTGGATTATTCCGTTTGGGGGTTTATTGCTAATTAGCAGTTTCTTTTTAGAAGCGCCCCAAGCAGGTTGGACATCCTATCCACCGTTGAGCATTCTTAACGCCAAAGTCGGTCAGGGAATTTGGATTACTAGCGTTCTTTTACTAGGTACTTCCTCAATTTTGGGGGCGATTAACTTTCTGGTCACAATCTTAAGAATGCGAATTCCCGGCATGAGTATCAATCAAATGCCTTTGTTCTGCTGGTCAATGATGGCGACTTCCGCACTGATTTTAATAGGAACGCCAGTGTTAGCCGGGGCTTTGATTTTACTGGCGTTTGATTTAATCGCCGGGACGGCATTTTTTAACCCGACTGGCGGGGGCGATCCAGTGGTGTATCAGCACTTGTTCTGGTTTTATTCGCACCCAGCGGTTTATATCATGATTGTGCCTTTATTCGGGGCAATTTCGGAAATTATTCCGGTGCATTCCCGCAAACCGATTTTTGGATATCGCGCGATCGCATACTCAAGTATCGCCATTGCTTTCTTGGGTTTAATTGTTTGGGCGCACCACATGTTTACCAGCGGCACTCCCGCTTGGTTGCGGATGTTTTTTATGATCGCCACGATGGTGATTGCCGTACCAACCGGAATTAAAGTATTTAGCTGGTTAGCAACTATTTGGGGTGGTAAGTTACGTTTAAACAGCGCCATGCTATTTGCAATGGGCTTTGTTTCTATGTTCGTGGTCGGCGGAATCAGCGGCGTTATGGTGGCTTCTGTCCCGTTTGATATCCACGTTCACGATACTTACTTTATCGTCGCCCACCTGCACTACGTTTTGTTTGGCGGTTCGGTTTTTGGTATTTATGCCTCGCTTTATCATTGGTTCCCCAAAATGACGGGACGGATGATGAATGAAACTTGGGGTTACGTTCACTTTGCCCTCACGTTTGTTGGCTTTAATTTGACCTTTTTGCCAATGCACGAACTCGGTTTATTGGGAATGAACCGCCGCGTGGCAGAATATGACCCCGCACTCGCACCGCTGAATTTGCTATGTACGATTGGTTCTTATCTGCTTGCGGTTTCTACTATCCCCTTCCTCGTCAACGCCATTTGGAGTTGGCTATATGGCCCCTTAGCGGGTGATAATCCTTGGCAAGCACTAACGTTGGAGTGGACAACCCCCTCGCCGCCGCCAGCGGAAAATTTTGCTACTACGCCGGTTTTAGCGATTGGCCCTTATGACTATGGTATGGGAAACCGCAACACCGAAGTCGATGTCCCCTTCTCGGAAGCGGAAGATCCAGCTTTATCCGCTGGACCAAATTCTGCACTACGCGCCGATCCCGATCCCGCAACAGCGGCGCATCCCGACGATCGCCAAGGATAATTTTAGATTTTAGATTTGAGATTTCAGATTGAAATTAGATCTCAAATCTGCTATCTAAAATCTGCAATTGAATTTACCAATTAGCCATTAGCAATTAGCAATTACCAATTCATGCAAAGTTCAACCATCGATCCATCTAAAACAGAGCTAAACTATCACCATAAAGCTGAAGAAACTCATGAAGCCCATCCCGATCATCGTTTATTTGGGTTGCTAGTCTTCCTGGTGGCAGAAGGGATGATTTTTATGGGGCTATTTAGCGCCTATCTAACCTTCCGCGCCGTCGCCCCCGTTTGGCCTCCCGCAGGTACGCCTGAGTTAGATTTATTGCTGCCTGGAATTAATACTTTGGTGCTAATTTCTAGCAGTTTTGTGATTCACCAAGCCGATACGGCGATTAAAAATAACAACGTCGTCGGAATGCGAAATTGGTTTATCGTCACAGCTGTGATGGGCGTACTTTTCCTCGCCGGACAAGGTTACGAATACAGCCATCTAGAGTTTGGTCTGAAAACCAATTTATTTGCCAGTACGTTTTACGTTTTAACTGGTTTCCACGGTTTGCACGTTTGCATTGGTGTGTTGGCAATTATGGCGGTGTTGTGGCGAAGTCTTAAACCAAATCACTATTCCAGTCAACACTACTTTGGCATCGAAGCAGCCGAACTCTACTGGCACTTTGTAGACATTATTTGGGTGATTCTGTTTTTCTTGCTTTACATTCTTTAGATTCCCTTGCACGCGCTTTTTGACCAAAATGTCCCCAATTGGGGACGTTTTTTTGAGTTTAATCGACTTCAAGCATCGCACCGTCCTTGCGGGTTTATTTCATATCATGTCCTTAAGATT
>DNGJ01000547.1:0-1584 GCA_003486305.1 Cyanobacteria bacterium UBA11371 | reverse complement strand
AATTCAACGGACATGATATCAATTATCTGTTTGTGGCAGAGATTATTGGTAAAACCCGCCCTTATACAATGCCAATAAGTCGGGGCCGGTTTATTTCAATTATCTGTTTGTGGCAGAGATTATTGGTAAAACCCGCCCTTATACAATGCCAATAAGTCGGGGCGGGTTTATTTTAGTTATCTGTTTGTGGCAGAGATTATTGGTAAAACCCGCCCCTACTATTGACAAAAACACTTTGATTTGATAATGAGTTTATTTTTTTGCTTAGCTTGTGCTTAGGGATGCCCTCTTGACAACAAATGTACAGCTTGTATTGGTCTATCTTTTTGCCTAATATGAATATTTCTTCGCGAACGTGTAACTTATGGCTGAACTCGTTTTAAGCAAGCCGCAGGCTCAGCAGTTTAACAATGTATTAAGTTTTACATTTAAGTTAAAAACAAGTATAAATTAACATGAAGTTCTCAGTAAAAACCCTAGAAAGTTGGCAGGGGTTCATATAACCTAAGTCTGACCTGAGCCTTGGTTTAGCTGGGTGGGATGCGGTTTTCCGGCAAGCGATCGCGCAGTTTTGGCGTGAATAATCGCTTTGCGGGTTCGAGCCAGACATCTGTCACGGGAAAAATCAACTTTTCCTAAATTAGGGAACCTTTTTACCGCAATGCACTCCTAACTACAGGTCAGGGTGCTTAGTTTGACAATCAACAGTGTTTTAAGGAAACAATCAACCGATGAATCACACTGACGATAATCTCCTACTTCGTAAAGACGCTAAAGATCTCACCCCCCAAGAAAAACAGCGGTTTGTCAATGCTGTTTTAGCGTTAAAAAATAGACCCTCCTCTTACACAATTTTTAATCCCTTCACCAATACAACTGAAACTCCGCCCAATGCTTATGATTACTTCGTCAGGTTGCACCAAATAGCCTTTGCCGAACTAGACTCTAGCGGACAAATGGCAGATCCGATGCCGCCGGTTCACGGCGGGCCACCGTTTCTGTCGTGGCATCGCGAATTTGTCCGCAGGTTCGAGCAAGAACTACAGTTGGTAGACCCAGGCGTCGCCGTACCTTACTGGGACCCCACCTCCTCAGACAGTACCAGAGCCGTTTTCAGCGACGATTTTATGGGAGGTTCCGGCGAAGCCCAAGACAATTTTTTTGTGCGAACTGGGCCGTTTAAAGCACCCGATGTGTCGCGGCGGAATCAACCGACGCAACAGCTAAACCAGCAGAACGTGTGGACGCTGAGCTTTAACTCTCCATCCCAAGTGAATCCGAACGGACAGGCAAGATTTCTACAGCGCACCTTTGGGTCAAGGTTAGATCCGTTGGGGCGGTTTACCGGCACAGCTAACTTACCCACAGCAGCCGACGTAGAAGAAGCGCTCAGGCAACCCACCTACGATACATTTCGGCCTACCTTGGAAGCAACGCCCCACGGACGCCCCCACGTCTGGGTGGGTGGTGCGATGGGTTTGGCGACTTCTCCCAACGATCCGGTATTTATGCTGCACCACGCTAACATTGACCGCCTGTGGGACGAGTGGATCGAACGCAACCAAAACAATCCCAACTTTCGCC